>NZ_JATABH010000041.1:0-35082 GCF_036533775.1 Vibrio sp. M260112
GCTTGTAGCTAAAACCATTGTGGTGAAGCCATTTGTTCATACCAGAAACAGTATAATCAAGTCCAAATGTCTCTTTAACGTAGGCGACAATTTGATGAGTATGAGAATAGGTTTTCTCAGACAAATGCTCGATTAGGTGCATGGTTTGAATAGCGGAAAGCTTGCTTTGGCTTCCGCCATTCTCAGGCTTAAGTTTTTCAGAAAGTACGTAGTCACTGAGGTGACGTGCAACGGTCGATTCATGAATACGAAGAGCTTGTGAAATCATAGTCTGACTCCAGCCTTCAGAAGCCAGCAAAACCGCTTTAATACGGTCGCAAACTCGACTATCACGTTCAATGTCGTGCATTTGTTCGAGTTGCAGTTTCTGTTGAGAAGTCAGTGTAATTTTCATGGTTCGTAGCATGATCCTGATTCTAAATAAAATCAAGCATTTTCAATGATCAGGGGATTTAGATAAATATTACGACGAACAAGGGTATATGAAATGGAACTATCAAATGTCCTACGCAATTGGAACTCGATTGATGGGTCACTCTATGCCTATCCTTTTATCAGGCATAGAGTGACCACTAAATCTAAAAAATTCAGACTGTTTATGTGGGTTAATTGCATTGGCATCTGGATCTTTGTTATCGCATCATGCTTTACCCTATTGGTGAAATGGCTGGAGACTATAGGTTAATCATTCGCTGAGGTATCGTTCGAGGACTTATTTTGAGTGATTTGCTTAAGGGGTTTTCATGAACATTTTTTGTACAGCAATTTAACTTACTTAACCGCCCCAAACCGACTTCTGACAAATATGCGGAATATAAAGCTGAAGGTAAGACTCCGTTAAACGAAGGGCTTCGTTAGCGAGTTCAGGGGTAATATAGCCATGTTCATGGTAAGACAGTGAATATATCTTGTCGGCGACTTGCAGTGAAATAGCGAATACATTGATGGGTTGGGTAAACTGGGGGACATCGAAGAATTGACGATAGATTGCTTCGACTTCTTTACCCAATGTTAAATCATGTTTGGTGTCAGCGTGACCAAGTTCAGTAAAAGTGTGGCGACCTAAAATCAGTTTTCTCGCGATTGGATTATTGTTGTAGTAATCCACATAAGCGGTTTCGATCATACGGTTGATATCAGTCCAATGGGTGACTTTGTCGGCATCGATACATTGACCAAGTAGTGAGTCGAAATCGGTAAACACATCGTCCAATAAGCTATGAAATAGGTTCTCGATATTCGGGTAGTGGTGATAAACGGTTGAGGTGGCCATACCGCATTCTTTTGCCACATCGTACATAGAGATATCTGTCGCTTCGCGCCTTTCCATTAATTGAGCAACGGCGTTATGGATTTTTGTAAGTTTCTCTTTTGTTGTTACTTTTCGCATAAAACTGTCGTCACTTATTGTCAAAGCAGATTAAAAAATAAAGGGTTGATGCTCAAAAATCAATCTTATCAATATGAAGTTTGACGTCATTAACCCTTTGTTTAGTGCGTATGAATATCTAGGCAAAAACCGAGCTTGATCAAAACTACACTTGGATATGTGTGCCTGATTTCCCTTCAATGATTTCGAGTGCGCAGGAAAGATCCCCGATATGACCATGTTGCTTGGTATTTTCCACAAATTGGCAGCATGCATCGACTTTAGGCCCCATCGAACCTGCAGGGAAGTGATATCCCTTCATCTCGTTAACCGATACTCTTTCTAGCTTTTGTTCTTGTGGCGTGCCCCAATCCAAACACACATGAGTGCCATCCGTTAGGATCAGTAAGTGCTCTGCGCCAATTTCTTCGGCAATCAATGCGGCTGTCATATCTTTATCAATCACAGCTTCAAAGCCGACATAGGCACCGTCTTTTTCGATAACTGGTGCGCCGCCACCGCCGCCACAAATAATAAGATGCTCTTTCTCTAGTAAGTCTTTAATTGCTTTTATTTCTAACACTTCTTTAGGTGCAGGAGATGGAACAACTCGGCGCCAATGCACACCGTCTGGTTTTACGACCCAATTATTGGCTTCAGCCAGCAGTTTAGCTTGCTGCTCGGTATAGACAGGGCCAATAAATTTGCTTGGGTCTGCGATCGCAGGGTCATTTTCATCAACAACGATGCGCGTCAGTATTGTGGTGGTGAAGCGGTCTTCGATTGCAGCATTTAACCCCTGTTGAATTAAGTAGCCGATCATACCTTGGGTTTCAGCGCCTAATACATCAAACGGATACGGCGGGCACTCTTTATAAGCATCATTCTGTAGAGAGAGTAATCCCACTTGAGGGCCATTACCGTGCACGATAACCAAGCGATAATCTTTACTCAGGGCTGCTAATGAACTTGCTGTTTGCTCAATACTCTTTTGCTGGTTTTCACAGCTCATTACTTCTCCGCGTTGCAGCAGCGCATTACCACCGACCGCAACAACAATAATAGGCTTCAACATCTCTTAATCTCCAAATAATGACTGGCTAAAAGCCACGTAAGATGGAGATACTCTATTGAAATATCAGAGTACTATTGGCGATAAAAATCACAATTCGATTTCTGCTCAAAAGTGAGTCTATTTAGTTGCCACCCCATCACAGAAAGTGAAAATAATCGCGAATTCAATCGGATATGTGATCTTGTTTTCAACTTAAGACGCTCAATAAATAAACAGTACTTTTGTTGATGAAAATCAATCATTCAGTGTTTGGTTGCTTTTTATCCAGTTTTTGTCGGTTCTATTTCATTTGTAATCTGAGTTTTCTTCCCCAAAACCGATATTCAATTTTCATCCCAGTTCACTTCATCGCTTTGCCGTTTAATAAGTTCCGAATTAGATATTAAGGAGCTAAGCGATGAGCAACGAAACGCAAGGAAAAATGGGGGTCACTGGGATAGCACTCTTTACACTGTGTGCTGTGCTAGTAGTCGACACATTAACCGCGTCAGCAAGTATTGGCGTTAGCGCTATTGGCTGGTGGGTGCTAATGCTGGTCTTCTTTGTTATTCCCTACGGACTAATCACTTCAGAGTTAAGCACCGCCTATCCAGGAGAAGGGGGGATTTACGATTGGGTAAAACAAGCTTTCAATTTTAAATGGGCAGTAAGAACCACTTGGTTTTATTGGATCAACGTAGGCTTGTGGATGCCTGCCGTCTACATCATGTTCGCGGGTATGTTCGCAGAGCTGTTTATGCCGGGCTTGTCGCTATGGGGGCAGATCGCAATTTGTATCTTGTTAACTTGGCTAACGGTATGGATTTGTAATGTGTCTGCTGATATTGGCGTGTGGGTAACGAACACTGGCGCGGTATTAAAAATAATCGTAATCAGCACATTAGGTGTAGGCGGATTTATCTACGCGATGAAAAACGGCGTTGCCAATGAGTTCACTTTGCCAGCAATGATGCCTTCATTAGATTCAGCGGTCTCATTTCTACCTGCCATTGTTTTCAACCTAATGGGCTTCGAGCTTGTCGCGACGATGACCAAAGAGATGAAAGACGTCCGTGACATGCCTAAGGCTGTTTTCCTTTCCATCGGTATCACCGCTTTCCTATACATCTTCGGTACTGTTGGAATTTTGATGGCGTTACCTGTTGAGAGCATTGGACTTGTGGCTGGCCTGATCGACACCTTTAAAACCTTATTTGGTGAAGGTCCGTTTGGCACAGCAATGGTTTACGTCTTTGGCACGTTCGCTCTACTCACGCTTATCGGCAACATGGTGAGTTGGACGATGGGGGCAAGCCGTGCGGCAGCAGAAGCGGCTCAAGAAGGTGAACTGCCTGCTCCAGTGGCAAAAGTATCAGAGAAGGGTTCTCCAATTGGCGCGAACAACATTACAGGCATAGTCTCAACGGTTGTCATCTTGTCGTACGCGTTGTTTGCTCAAGGTAACGATGATCTGTTCTGGTCTATCTTCGCTTTCTCAAGCTGCATTTTCTTACTTCCTTATCTGTTCATGTTCCCAGCGTATCTGAAGCTGCGTGTGGTTGATGGCCAACGTGAGCGCCCATTCAAAGTGCCGGGAGGTATGCCCGCTCAATGGCTGATGTCGATTGTGTGCTTCTTCGTGATTTTCCAAGCGGTGGTTCTATTTATCTTCCCTGAGGCACTCGATCTCACGGTGGCAGATTGGGGATACACAGGGCCAGTTTTGATTGGTGTTATCGCGACAGTCTTGATTGGTGAATGGATTTTGTTGGGGGCTCTCAAGCACAAAAAAGCACAAAGCGAGCAAGAGGGTAGCTCTGGCGACACTGCAGAAAATAAACAAGCTCAAGCTTAAGTTGGAGGATAGAGCAATGAAGAAAGTTATTGATACCACACCAAAACATGATGGTTTCAGAATGCCTGGTGAGCATGAGCCACACAATGAAATTTGGATGGCATGGCCAGAGCGTACAGATAACTGGCGCGACGGAGCGAAACCAGCGCAGAAAGTGTTCTCGGAGGTTGCCGAGCAGATCAGTAAAACTACACCAGTGACGATGCTCGCGAGCTCAACTCAATACGATAACGCGGTGTCTCGCTTACCTGAAGATATTCGAGTTCTAGAAGTCTCAACCGATGACTCATGGATGCGTGATATTGGCGCGACATACGTCGTTGATGATAAGGGAGAGCGTCGCGGAGTTGACTGGGAATTCAATGCTTGGGGTGGTTTCGTTGATGGTTTGTATTCACCTTGGAACAGAGACAATCAAGTCGCACAAAAAATGTGTGAAACCATCCGAGACTCAAGATATCGAGCACCTATCGTATTGGAAGGCGGCTCAATCCATGTGGATGGTGAAGGCACGCTTTATACAACGGAAGAGTGCTTATTGCATGAAAGCCGTAATCCAGACTTGAGTAAAGAAGAGCTGACCAAAGTGCTGTGTGAATACCTCAATGTTCAGAAAGTGATTTGGTTACCTCGTGGTCTCTATAATGATGAAACCAATGGCCATGTAGACAACATCTTACATGTGGTTAAGCCGGGCGAAGTCGTGCTGACTTGGTGTGATGATGAAAACGATCCTCAGTATGAAATCAGCCGAGAAGCGTATGACTACATCACAAGCCAAACCGATGCTAAAGGGCGAGAAATCAAAGTACACAAGCTGCCAATGCCAGGTCCTTTGTATATGTCTGCCGATGAAGCAGCAGGGATTGATATTGCAGAAGGGATGGAACGTGAAGCGGGTGAGCGATTAGCGGCATCCTACGCCAACTATCTGATTACCAATAAGCAAATAGTATTGCCATTGCTGGATAAACGCTATGACGACGACGTGATTGAAATCCTAGAAGAACTCTACCCAGGTTATGAGGTTAATGGCATTCCAGCGCGAGAGATCTTGCTCGGTGGCGGCAATATCCACTGCATTACTCAGCAAGTACCAAGAATATAACCTGAGGTCATCGCCTCAAACATAAAAACAGCAACAACAAAGTTTAAATCCAACCGAAACGAAATCATCACGAGATCGACTTAAACGACACCGTGAAACGACGAAAAATAGGAATATATTATGAAATTACCTTCTTCTAGCGCGACTGAACTGAACAAAGCAAACCTTGAGCACATGGTATCAATGAAAGACTTCTCTGTTGAAGAGATGGATAACATGATGGAGTTAATGACGTACCTAAAGCAGGCACGTAAAGACAATGCGATTCCACAACTGTTTAAAGGCAAGTCAGTGGGTATGATCTTCGAAGCGGGCTCTACACGAACTCGCGTATCGTTTGAGGTAGCCGCAACTTTACTGGGTGGTCACGCGCTGTTCCTTTCGCCGAAAGATATTCACCTAGGAGGTAAAGAGTCGATTGATGATACCTCTCGCGTTCTATCACGTATGTGTGACGTCATCATGGCTCGTACCAATAGCCCTGAAACCTTGGATGGTTTGCTAAACATGTCGACAGTGCCGGTTATCAATGGCCTTGACACACGTTTCCACCCAACCCAGATGCTGGCTGACCTATACACCATCAGAGAGCATATTACCGACGGACGTAAGCTATCTGACTTAACGCTGGCGTTTATGGGTGATGCTACGGATGTGTGTCGTTCTTTGATGCTGACTTGTGCAAAATATGGTATGGGCTTTAAGCAAATTGGCCCTAAGAAGTACCATATGGAGCAAGAATGGATTGATATGGCGCTCAACTTCTGTGAAGAGTCTGGCGGTACGATTGAAATTACCGATGACGTGGAACGTATCAGTGATTGTGATGTGGTTTACGGCGACAGCTTCTACTGGGTGACTCAGATGGACGAGAAAGAAGAGCGCTTGGCGGCATTTATGCCGGACTACGTCATCACTGAAGAGCTGATGGCAAAAGCTCGTCCTGGCGCAATGCTTCTTCACTGCTTGCCAGCAAACGACAAAGAAGAAGTGACTCGTGGCGCACTAGAGAGTGGATACTCCGTGGCATTCGATGAAGCTGAAAACCGTCTGACGGCTCAAATGGCTATCTTGGTTTACTTCACGCATAAAGATTCGGTTATCCCAACGCAAGAAACCATCAAGCATCACGAAGATAAGATCAATGGTTTCCTAAGTACCCTATAACGTTCGATGACAGTTTGTTTTGCCCCGTTTAAATAGTAGCAGCAAAACAAGACTTAAATGGCCCTGTTTCCCCAGCGAGAAGCAGGGCTAATTATTTGCTTCCGGTGATTGGTTTAAAGCTTCCTAAAAATAAGCACTTCTACGAGTCGCCATACAAGGAGAAATATCGACATGAGTATCGGTATCAAAAAAGTTTCAAGAAACACTGATAACGCCCCATTAAATCAGATGTCGACGCAATCTGTTGCGTTTTCCCACTACAACAATATTTCGGCTCAGTTGCCTGTCAGTCCTAAAACTGGAAAGTTGATTTTAGGTGGCGTGAAAGCGCAGGTAGAGCAGTGCTTGATGAATATTAAAGCTATAGTCGAAAGCATTGGTCACGGCATGTATGATCTCGTCAGAGTGAACGTATATCTTAAAAATATTCAGGATCTCGATGCTGTAAACGAAGTGTATTCTTCATTCTTCCAAGGCTACTTCCCAACGCGTACCGTGCTTGCGGTTTCGGCGCTGCCACTAGAAGGAGCGCTAGTTCAGATGGATGCGGTGTTGTCTAATGGTGAAGGAACTTATCCTCAAGAAGCGTGTGATTTGGTTAAAGTGGCGAAAAATACAGCTGATGCACCAGCATGTTTGCTATCAACACATACTGTTGCTTTTTCCCATTATAACCATTTGTCAGCTCAACTACCGATTGTTCCAGCAACGGGGAATATTGTTGCGGGTGACGCCAAAGAGCAAGCTGTTCAATGTCTTAAAAACCTCAAAGCGGTACTAGCAAGCATTGATGCTCCATTTGACGATATCGTTAAGATCAATATTCAGGTCTCAAGCCTTGAAGACGTTGAAGCAATTAACGAAGTGTACAGCACCTTCTTCCCTGACTCTGCAATAGCCAGAGCGGTAAGTTACATGCCTGCTCGTTCGTTGATGGTTGCAGAGGGCTTACCTATGAATGCGCTAGTGCAGATAGATGCCACAGTCTCACATGGTGACGGCACTCCTCCACAAGCGGTAGAAGATCGACATGGCATTGTGATCAGAGCAAACAACACTAAAAACGCCCCTAGCCACGCACTATCGACGCAAACTGTCGCATTTTCGCATTACAACAATCTTTCGGCGCAGTTGCCTATAGACCCAATTACAAAAGCTGTCGTTGCGGTTGGCGCAAAAGAACAGGCGATGCAGTGCTTGAACAACTTAAAGGCGATTATAGAAAGTGTCGGTCATGTGATGGATGATATCGTTAAGATAAACATCCAACTTACAGATATGGCGGATCTGGACTCAGTCAATGAAATATACGCAAGTTATTTTGAAGAAGAGCTTCCAGCGCGAACAGTGGTTGGAGTTTCCGCGTTACCAATTGGTGCGCTAGTGCAAATGGATGCGATTGTATCGAATGGTGAAGGTACTCCGCCAAGCGCGTAAATCGGAATCGAAATGAGTAATGCCCCGTACCTCACGGGGTTTTCAAGGTATCATCGTGACAGGAACGTTACGAGACTCATTATATGTATTGGAGGGAATACTTGAGCAACAGACGAGGCTCAACCCCATAGAGATAATGACAGATACTGCCGGCGCTAGCGATATTATATTTGGGCTATTCTGGTTGTTAGGGTATCAGTTCTCCCCTCGATTGGCTGATGCAGGAGAAGCAGTATTCTGGCGAGTAGATAAGTCCGCTGCCTATGGACCGTTAGATGATTTGGCTCGAAGCTGTACGACTCTTTCAAAAGCAAAAGAACAGTGGGATGAAATGATGCGTACAGTCGGTTCATTAAAGCTTGGAACCATTCGAGCATCAGAACTGGTTAGCTCAGGGCATCATGGAAGTCGGCAGAGTCAACAAAACATTGTACTTGCTTAATTATATAGACGACGAGGATTATCGTCGCCGGATCTTAACACAACTCAATAGGGGGGAGGGTCGACACGCTGTCGCTAGAGCCGTTTGCTATGGTCTACGCGGAGAAATCAAAAAGCGTTATCGTGAGGGACAAGAAGATCAGTTGGGCGCATTAGGGTTACCCCAAACAGAATGGATTAGCTAAAGCATTGAGAGAAATTGGCAGATTAGAAAGAACGTTGTTCATGCTTGATTAGCTTCGAGATCCGGTCGTGACTCCAATTACTCTGGGGTTGTCGTCAGTGACCGAATGGCGGTCACAAAGGTTCAGTTAATATGTTTCAAACACACCAGCGTTGTAATCACGAATGGTTTGCTCAATTTCAGCCATGCTGTTCATGACAAAAGGCCCATAATGAACAACAGGCTCATCGATCGGTTGACCAGAAAAGATCAGTACCCCACCCGATGCGAGGTTGGTCAGAGACACCTTGTCCCCCTTGCTCAACAGAGCGAGTTCACCTTGATTGACTACCTGACCATCAATAGCGACAGAGCCCTGATAGCTAAGAACCATCATGTTAAAGTGTTCTGGCACCTCAATTGAAAGTTGCTGTCCTTGCTCAGAACGCCAATCAGAAACACTCAGTTCCACCCCTGTTCTGTCTAGCGGCCCCGTTAACATCTCACCATTGGCAATTAAGGTTCCAGCTAATACCCGCAGCAATCCAAGTTCATCACCGCTATGTTCAGTGATGGTTTCTGGTTGGAAGTCAAAATATTGCGCGGGTTTCATTTTGTCTCGGGCAGGCTGGTTAATCCAAATTTGAAAACCGTGCAAATCGCCCTCTTCCATAATGGGCATCTCGCTATGGATAACGCCACGACCCGCCGCCATCCATTGCGCACCACCACTGCGAAGTTCACCAACATTTCCCATATGATCACGATGCTGAAAGTGGCCTTTGAGCATATAGGTTAGGGTTTCAATGCCACGGTGTGGGTGTGGAGGAAATCCACCGACATAGTCTTTACGTTGATCCGATTTCAACTCATCGACCATCAAAAATGGTGAAAATTGTGTATTGTTAAACCCAGCGACACGTTGGATTTTCACACCATCACCATCAGATGTCGCATGAGTGCGGATGATTTGCTTGATTACTCGATTCGCCATGATCGCCTCCCGATAACTTGATAGGTGTAGTTTAGAGAGCGATATGCCTTTCATACAGAGGGCAGAAGCGAACAGCTTGTTTGAAAAATTTGAATGAGTACAGCTAGACACTGGCGGCTAGCTGACACTGAACACATGCCTCACTCATCAAACAGCGATTGGTATCTGTTCCGCATCAGGATAAGATACGCCATCCACAAGTCACGGAAGTCCTGATAATAATTATGAAAGCTCACCCATTTATTGATGCTGGTGTTAAATACACTCCGCACTATTTCCAAGTACCCTTAAACTACGCAGACAGCGCACAAGGGACAATTGAAATCTTTGCTCGTGAACTATCACAGGTCGCCGATGGCGACAGCACTAAGCCTTGGCTGGTCTATTTTCAGGGTGGACCGGGGTTCCCGTCTCCACGCCAGAATGGTCACAATGGCTGGGTAAAACGTGCCCTACAAGAGTACCGAGTGTTACTCCTCGATCAACGCGGTACCGGCAATAGTTCTGTGATCACCCATCAAACTCTGGCTCCGTTCTCGGCAGAGCAGCAAGCTGAGTACCTAAGTCATTTCCGTGCAGACAATATCGTTCGTGACGCGGAATTTATTCGTCAACAGTTTGGTATTAACCAGTGGGCGATTCTCGGTCAGAGCTTTGGTGGTTTTTGTTCACTTACTTACCTGTCACTGTTCCCTGAAAGCCTTTCTCGTAGCTACATCACTGGAGGTGTGCCATCTATTCACCGTCATCCTGACGAGGTGTATCAGGCCACGTTCAAGCGTACGATGGAAAAGAACCAAGCTTTCTTCAAACAGTTTCCGCAAGCGCAGCAACTGTGTAAGCAGATTGCCGACCATCTGCTTGAGAACGATGAGTTTCTGCCCAACGGGCAGCGTTTCACGGTTGAGCAATTTCAGCAGATTGGTATCAACTTCGGCATGAGTGATACCTTCCTGCCAACTTACTATGCGCTCGAAAATGCTTTGATTGAGGTGAATGGCAAACCACAACTTCGTTACGAGTTCCTAAATAATATGTTGATGGAACAAGGTTTCCAGACCAATCCTATCTACGCCATCCTGCATGAGTCGATCTACTGCCAGAGCTTTGCTTCAAACTGGAGTGCTCATCGTATTCGTCAGACACGAGATGAATTTAACTACACAAAAGAAAAGCCATTCTACTTTACCGGCGAGATGGTGTTTCCGTGGATGTTCGACCAATACCACTGCCTGAAACCACTCAAACAAGCAGCAGAACAACTGGCAGCAAAACAGGATTGGGCCCCCTTGTACCATGCGGATGTGCTTGCCAATAACAAAGTACCTGTGAGCTGCGCGGTATACGCTGATGATATGTTCGTCGAAATGGACATTAGTCGTGAAACCTTGGCAAAGATTCCAAATTCACAAGCGTGGATTACCAACGAGTACGAGCACAACGGACTGCGTGCCGATGGTGAAAAGATCCTCGATACGCTCATTGCTATGGGTCATCAAACCGCGGCAACTATCAACTAAAATTAACGCCCCCGACTCACATCGGGGGCGTTTTTTTAGCTCATTGAGTGGAGGCCAATCATATTGCCTTCCGTGTCAGCCACTATGGCAATGTATCCATGCGGGCCGATGGAAAATTTGCTATTCATTACCTTGCCACCCGCTTGTTCAACACGAGATTCCTCGACCGCACAATCCTGACATGAGAAATAGACCATAGTACTGTTGCCACCCGCTACGACGCCTTCCATTTTCGCCAACGCACCAGATACTCCATACTGCTCCATATCAGAGGGAAACAGCCACATCTCGACCCCCATATTGGCGACATCTTCGAGATGCTCCAATGAGGTTTCAAGTACTGCTTCATAAAAAGCTTTCGCTCGCGGCATATCATTCACATAGATTTCAAACCAACCAACCGGATTCATTTGCATACTGTCACCTAACCGTTACAAGTTCCCTTCTAAATCTAGCGCAGTTATCACTCTCCACTACCTTGGCTAAGGCTATAATGCTCATTTTCTCACTCATGAGCTAACAGGTAGGGTGACTGTAAACGTGGTCCCCTTGTTCGGAATCCAAACAAATATTGCCACATAAGTTGTCTACCATCGCTGCCGCTAGCGACTCGGCACTACAATCATAAATTACCATTTATCAATGATGACATATGAACTCACTCACATTAGACTGGTAATCGTTGGCATTTTCGTCAGTTGGCAGCAAGACAGTGATAAGGTGATAAGGTGATAATATGACTATCCAATGGTGTGAAAAATGTGCCAAAGAGACCGAGCACAAAGAACTGATAAAGCAGAAACCGTCGAAGTACGGTAAAAGCAAAAAGGAACAATTTAAGGCCTTTCTTTCTGGATTTGTTAGTGGTGCTGCCGTCGGTGGTGCGCTGGCTTCTCTAGAATTGATTGATCGCTATGTAGTCTGTCAGGAGTGTGGCCATAAGAACCTCGAAAACCATGGCGAAGAGTTTCAGTAAGGCTAAAATAGGTCGGTGTCTGTTTTTGTCGTAAGCCCTAATGCTGAAGATTTCTAATACCGTTACCCTTCAATCCTGGGAGATCCAACTGACCGCTATACGAGCGCAAGGTTCAGGCGGTCAGAACGTGAATAAAGTGTCCTCTGCGATTCATCTTCAGTTCGACGTGAAGCATTCTACTCTGCCAGCTATCTACAAAGAGCGTCTACTCGCCCTCAAAGATTCCCGTCTATCTAAAGAGGGGGTTATCACCATCAAGGCGCAGCAATTTCGAACCCAAGAGCAGAACAAAGAGGATGCGCTCAATCGCTTAGCGGAGCTTATCCGTTCTGCGATGGTGGTGCAGAAAAAACGCCGCGAAACCAAGCCAACCAGAGCATCTAAAGAGCGCAGGCTCAAGAGTAAGGGAATTAAATCACAAACGAAATCCCTGCGCGGACGCGTGCAGCACTAACCGTTCGACCCTTGGATGCCAATTGTCTCCTTTCCTAATAGGGAGACTTTGCTCTGTACTGTAAGTATGCTTGAATTACATCAGAAATTAATCGTTGAGTAAGGTTATGACAAGCTTAAGGAAAAGCCTCATTTATGCCCTGTTGATACTATCAGGTATCGGTTATTGCCAAGCATCAACCCATTGGCAATTTGAAGGTGACAAAGACGGAATCACCATCTTCTCCCGCCATCATAGTGATGGACTGGTAGAAATTCGCGCACGTATGTTTGCGCCAACCAGTTATGGGGCTTTTGTCACCCTGTTAGAAGACACGGAGAATGTGCCCAACTGGATTGATAACGTCAGTCACAGCCGCGTTGTAAGGCAAATCTCACCAAACGAAAACATTGTCTACACCCAGTTTTCCGCTCCCTGGCCCGCCAAAGATCGCGATATGGTGACTTACTCAAAATACTCCGTGGATGAGATAGGCTTTACGCTAAATATCAAAGATGCCCCTCCCGCAAGTTTGCCCGAACAAGATGGTTACATCCGTATTACCGCAGTGAAAGCGACTTGGACACTGCAAAAGCTAACCAACGGAATGACGTTAATAGAGTACACCGCATTTGCTAATCCTGGCGGTGCTCTGCCTAACTGGCTAATCAACAAATTGGCTAAAGAGAGCGCTCGCAGCACCTTTGAAGGGCTCAAACAGCAATTGCCCAACTATCAAGACAATTCTAAGCCGGATCTGAGCCAATAAAAAAGGCCAGCGATGGAAGCTGACCCTTGTGTTACTTATTATTTAGCTATTTAAACTTATAGAATACGGTCGCTAGTGGAGGCAGACGCAGTGAAATAGATTGTGCCAATCCTTCACTTTCTACTGCCTCGGTCGTTACCTGTTGTGCAACTGAATAATCGCTACCATGATATTTAGCACTGTCCGTATTGAGCAGCAATTCATATTCGCCTGCCAAAGGTACGCCTAGCCTGAAATTGTCGTGAGGAACAGGTGTGAAGTTGGTGATCACCAAAATTCTCTCACCGTTGTCACTCAAACGTTCATGAGCCAAAATCGAGGCTTCTGCCGCATCTTGTAGACGCCACTCAAAACCGCGCGGTTCGCAGTCGAGTTCGTGCATCGCTCTTTCACTTGCGTAAAGCTTATTAAGATCTCTGGTTAGGCTCTGCACACCTTGGTGACGTTCAAATTCAAGTAAGAACCACTGTAGCTGATCATCATGATTCCATTCCGCAGTCTGACCAATCTCAGCGCCCATAAAGTTGAGCTTCTTACCAGGTTGTGCATACATGTAGCCGAGGTAAGCGCGCAAGTTTGCTGTTTGCTGCCACTCATCCCCCGGCATCTTGTTGTGAATAGAGCCTTTACCGTAAACCACTTCATCATGTGACAGAGACAGAACGTAATTTTCACTATGAGCGTAAACTAATGGGAAAGTGATGGTATCGTGATGGTATTTGCGATGAACAGGATCCTCCTGAATGTATGATAACGAGTCATGCATCCAGCCCATATTCCACTTAAAGCCAAAGCCCAATCCGCCCATAAAGGTTGGCGCAGAAACACCAGGGAAAGCGGTCGATTCTTCAGCAATGGTCATGGCATTCGGGAAGTGTTTGTAAACTTCTTCGTTCATCCACTTAAGGGTCGCGATCGCATCGTAGTTTTCGTTGCCACCATCGATATTTGGAATCCATTGATCGTGACTGCGCGAGTAGTCGAGATATAGCATTGAAGCAACCGCATCAACGCGAATACCGTCAATATGGAATTGTTCGAACCAGTAAAGCGCGTTAGACACGAGGAAGCGGCGAACATGTTCACGACCAAGATCGTAGATGTACGAGTTCCAATCTTGATGCCAACCGCGACGAGGATCAGGATCATGGAACAGTGGCGTGCCATCAAAGTTCGCCAAGCCATGGTCATCCGATGGGAAGTGCGCAGGAACCCAATCAAGCACCACGCCAAGACCCGACTGATGGCATTGATCAACAAAGTATTTGAAGTCGTCTGGCGAACCATAACGGCTGGTTGGCGCAAACAGGCCAACCGGCTGATAGCCCCAAGAACCATAGAATGGGTGCTCAGAAACCGGCATCAGTTCAACGTGTGTATAGCCCATATCGACTAAATAAGGAATTAACTGATCCGCCAGTTCGCGATAGTTAAGGAAATCACCATCGGCATTGCGGCGCCAAGAACCTGCGTGTAGCTCATAAAATGAGAGCGCCTGCTTACGTTTCTGTGTAACTTCTCGCTCTTGCCATGTTTTATCATTCCACTGATAACGGTTGTGATCATAAGTCACAGAAGCAAACGATGGATATTGCTCAGAGTATGCGCCCCAAGGGTCCGCTTTATGCGGTAAGCCTTCACCATTAGGACCTTTTAATTCGAACTTGTACTGTGTGCCTTCAGCGAGGTTTGGAATGAAGATACCCCAGATACCATAATCGAGACGCTGCATTGGCGTGCGACGACCATCCCACTGGTTGAACTCACCGACTAAGCTACACGCTGACGCATGCGGTGCATAAACCAGAAAGCGGATACCGGAGATCTGTTTACCATCTCGTTCCAAAGTGATGAATTGAGCACCCATGTGCTTGTACATCTCTTTTGGTGTATGCAGATCGTCATACTCTGCGTAAATCGTGTGGTATTGATATGGGTCGTCAATCAGTTGTTCGGTTCCATTCCAATCAACGGCTAATAGATAGTGGCTAAAGCGTAGATCTTTGTTTTGTTTGAGGATAAAGCCCGAAGCGTCCTCACGTTCAAGTTCGATACGTTGATCATCAATAACTAACTCAACTTTGTCCGCACCTGGCATCCAAACACGCAATGCCTCTTGTTCACCACTTAGAAATGGGCCGATGAAAGAAAAAGGGTCAGAAAATGTCGCGTGTGAAAGTTGGTTATATATCTTTGTCGCCTTATCTAACGTTGTCGTTTTCAAGTTATTCTCTCCCTAACCTAACTTTCTTTATTCAAATGAGTTTGGCTGAAATATAAAGGGGTTCTATGACCCAAAAAGCCCGCTAGGTAGCGGGCTTAATTAGCGTTACAACAGTGTAGCGAATTCGGCGTTTACATAGAGTGACCTGACCGAAAAATTTTCCATGTACACCTTGTAAATCCGTTTTATTTACTCACTTTAGCGCGAACTTCGGTGAGCTTATGAGCAATACGATTTACCCCTTCATGAGCAAAAACCTCATCAAGGTTCATCGACAGCTTACGACGCCAGTTCGGGTACTCGTCAACCGTGCCTGGAATGTTAACTGGCTTGTCCATTTCCAGCCAATCTTCCAACTGAATACTCAGCAGGGTCGAAGATCCCGCAGCAACGTGCAGTTGCAGTGCTTCCGCTAGGTAGGAATCCATAGGTACGTACTGAGCATCGCGACCAACGCCTTCAGGCAAGTAACCGTGCCATGCAACGGAATCTAGGATACCTTGCTTGCACTCTAGACGACTCGCAAACAGACCTTCTAGTTGCTTGGCATCTGGGTAAAGGCCTAACTCTTGACCCATCTTCAGGTCATCACAGTGCCAAAAACCACGTAGAGTCGGCATATCGTGAGTACACAGAGCAGACATAGACTGTTCAGCGTAGTGTGCTGGAGAGATAAAACCACCGTCATCTTCTGATGTTTCGAAGAAGAACACCTTGTATGAGTGAACACCTGCGTCACGCAGAATATCAACAATCTCATCCGGCACAGTACCTAAGTCTTCACCAATCACACTACATTGATGGCGATGAGACTCTAGAGCCAAGATTGCGAGCATGTCTTGCACAGGGTAATAAATGTAAGCACCTTGAGTCGCGTTTTCACCTTTCGGGATCCACCACAAACGCAGTAAACCCAGTACATGGTCAATACGCAATGCACCACAATGCTTCATGTTCGCACGCAGTAGCTTGATGTATGCATCGTAACCCGTTGCTTGAAGCACTTGTGGGTTAAGCGGTGGTAGACCCCAGTTCTGACCCAAAGGACCAAGAATATCTGGTGGAGCACCAATGCTCGCATCCATGACTAGGTTACCTTCATCTGCCCACGTTTCTGAACCAGAATCCGCAACACCGACGGCAAGGTCACGGTACAAGCCAACAGACATGCCTTTCTCTTCTGCTAGAGCCTGCGCCTCTTTAATTTGGATATCAGCCACCCATTGCAGGTACATGTAAAGATGTACTTGATCTTTGTTTTGCTCGATAAAATCCTGAACCGCGCGGTTTTCAAACTTACGCAACTCTTCTGGGAATACTGGCCAGCCCCAGATGTTTGAATCTTTCGCATGCAGTTCCGCATGCAGAGCATCAAACGCAGCTTGGTGAATTAGGCTTTCGCCACCTTCTTCGACGAACGCTAAGAAAGCCTGTGCACGTTCGCTATTTTTATCCAGATGACGCTTTTTAAACTCAGTAAACAGCTGCGGTAGCACACTCATTTTGAGATCCGCGACTTCGCTGTAATTCACCCAGTGAGATTCACGTGCTTTTTGTAGACGTTGCTGGAACTCCGCACTGCCCACTTTTTGCTGCGCTTCAATGCTAAGCGAAAACTCAGGTACTGAGCTCACATCGATGTAGAGAATGTTCAACCAACGACGTGATGAAGGGCTGTATGGGCTCGCGCCTTCTGGGTTGGCAGGGAACAGTGAATGAATAGGGTTAAGACCAACAAAATCACCACCGCGGGAAGCGATATCTGCCACTAACTGTTTCAGATCCCCAAAATCACCAATACCCCAGTTATGCTGAGTGCGTAGCGTATAAAGCTGGACACTTGGACCCCACATTTTCTTACCATCGACGATAGCATCCTGCTTGTAACATGCTTTTGGCGTCACAATTAGCGTCATTTCATAAGGCGCTTTACGACGTTTACGAGAAATCGTCAGTTTGTGATAACCCCAAGCAATATCACTTGGTAATGCAAACACTAAAGGGCCACCCTCTTTGCGCTCATCACGAACGATTTGCGATTGAAGATAGCCTTCAAGTACCTCTCCTTGCTCTGTATCGAGACGCCAGCTGAACTCACTTTCGCGAGCACTCGCACCAAGATTGAGCACCACTTCAATTGGCTCTCCATCACGGACTACCTGAACAGAAGCGAGCACCTCTTGCTTGTGCTTTTTCTCCGCTGATTTTAGAAGAGTTTCATCATTGGTTGTGTCATAGCCTAAAGAAGCGAGTAGTCGACGAATTGTTTCATCAGCAACTTTTGCTTCATCTCCCCACGCGCTTACGTAGCTGTCGGCAATTCTCGCCATTTCAGCGACTTGTTTTAATGCGTTATCTTGTTTCATCGCTCTCTCCGAAGGACTGCTTATACCTTCAAAATGTAGGGTTATTAAATCTTTATAAAGAGTAGAGCCAAGGCGCTAGGCCTTGGCTTTGTCTGGTTCAATTAGCGCGATACCGCTTCTAATTTCCAAATGTTATTGACGTAGTCTCGAATCGAACGGTCTGAGGTGAATTTACCCATCAAGGCCGTATTCAAGATGGCTTTCTTCGCCCAGCCAGCTTGGTCTTTGTACTGTGCACCCATCGCCTCGTGCGCCTGAACATATGATGCAAAGTCCGCTAAACATAAGTATGGGTCACCACCATCAAGCAGGCTGTCGTACGTTGCTCTTAGCAGGCCAGGTTGACCAGGTGTGAACTCTTCGCCCACTAGCAGGTCTAGTGACGCTTTTAGCAAAGGATCTGCGTGGTAGTATTCGTAAGGGTTGTAACCCGCTGCTTTAGTCGCAACGACTTGGTCAACTTCAAGACCGAAGATATAGATGTTCTCATCACCCACCTCTTCACGAATCTCAACGTTAGCGCCATCCATAGTACCGATAGTCAATGCACCGTTCAGCGCCATCTTCATGTTACCCGTACCCGATGCTTCTTTACCCGCTAGAGAAATTTGCTGAGATACATCCGCCGCAGGAATAATGATTTCAGCCATGCTCACGCGGTAGTCAGGGATGAAGACCACTTTCAGTTTATCGCCAATACGCGGATCGTTATTGATCTTGTCCGCAATCTTGTTGATAGCGAAAATGATTTCTTTCGCTAGGTGGTAACCCGGCGCTGCTTTCGCTGCGAAGAATGCAACACGTGGCGTGCATTCGAAACCAGGTTCGTTAATGATTCTGTGGTACAGAGACAGAATGTGTAGCAAGTCTAGATGCTGACGCTTGTACTCATGCAGACGCTTGATTTGTACGTCAAAGATCGCATTGGTATCAAGCTCGATGCCCATGTTGTCTTTCACCCACTTCGCCAAACGCTCTTTGTTCTGTTTCTTAATAGCCATGAACTCTTTCTGGAATTTTGCGTCAGTAGCGTACTGAGCAATACCTTCTAGCAGTTCCAGTTTCGCCGGCCACTCGCTGCCAATCTTATCCGTGATAAGTTGAGACAGGCCCGGGTTACAGAACTTCAACCAACGACGTGGAGTAATACCGTTTGTCACGTTATGTAGACGAGTTGGGTACATTTCGTGGAACTCAGGGAAAAGATCTTTCTTAACCAATTCTGAGTGCAGAGCGGCAACACCGTTTACTGCGTATGAACCAATCACACATAGGTTAGCCATGCGAACCATACGGTTGAAGCCTTCTTGAATGATAGATAGCTTAGCTTGTTTCTCACCATCACCAGGCCACATTGCACGAACTTCTTGTAGGAAGCGGTGGTTGATTTCAAAAATGATTTCCATGTGGCGTGGAAGCAGACGCTGGATCAGAGATTCAGGCCAAGTTTCCAATGCTTCTGGAAGAAGTGTGTGGTTAGTGTAAGCGAAAGTCTTCGAGCTGATTTCCCACGCTTTATCCCAAGATAAGCCTTTCTCATCAAGAAGAATGCGCATCAATTCTGGGATAGCGATTGTTGGGTGAGTATCGTTTAGCTGGATAGTCTCTTGCTTAGGCAGATCCGCCAATGCAAAACCTGCTTGCTCGTGACGACGTAGAATATCGCGAACTGACGCTGCCGAGTGGAAGTATTGCTGCATTAGACGCAGTGTCTTACCTTTCTCGTGGTTGTCATTCGGGTATAGAACTTTAGTGATGTTACCAGCGTCGATCAGCGCGTGCTGAGCTTCGAAATAGTCACCGTTGTTGAAGCTTGCTAGTGAGAAAGGCGCAATAGCCTGACATTCCCAAAGTCGTAGAGGGTATACTGTGTCAGACTCGTAACCAACAATTGGCAAATCCCAAGGCATTGCTTTTACCGTCATGCCAGGTACCCACTTACGGACTTCTTTTCCGTTTTCATGCGTCACTTCAACATGACCGTAAAAACCGATCTCTTGTGCCAATTCAGGACGAGCCACTTCCCATGGGTAGCCTTCAACACCGCGCCATGCATCAGGTGCTTCCTGCTGACGACCATCTTTGAATGATTGCTTGAACAAGCCGTATTCATAGTGAAGACCGTAACCCACCGTTGGGTACTCTTGTGCTGCACAAGAATCCATAAAACATGCTGCTAGACGACCTAGACCACCGTTACCCAGTGATGGGTCACGCTCTTCTTCAAGAAGGTCAGTCAGGTTTTGACCCAACTCTTCCATCGCTACGGTGATTTGATCGTACAAACCCATGCTGATTAAGTTGTTGCCCGTCAGACGACCAATAAGGAACTCTAATGACAAGTAGTTTACGCTTTTCGCGTTTTTGATCTTCGGATCCTGCTCAGTCTTAAGCAAGTCAAAGGTTGTTAGTTCTGCTAGTGCTTTGCCCATTGCTAGGTACCACTCACGCGCAGTCGCTGTTTCTACAGTTTTAGCGTAAGTCGCTGAAAGGTGTTTTTTCACATCAGCTTGGAACACTGCTTTATCAAAATTTTTCTGTTGCGTAGGTTTCATTAGAGAAATCTCACTTATTGGTTTCAATCCATCTGTGCCATATCGTGCATCGACATGATTGGCAAAACATCCTCCTACTCCTAGCCATTTTAGGAGGAGGACAAAGGGCGTAGAGGGCGTACAACCAGTAGCTCAGTGATCTAGGTCTCATTAAGTTTTCCTAACATCACAGCTCGGGTGATTGAGATCACACCGTCAACCAATTTAGCCTATATCTGGTTTATTAAAGATAGGTGTCGAGAAAAATACACAATTGATGAATATACATACTCGATCACATTAAGTTTTACTTCGCAGTGCAATTTTCATGATTTCTCGTGCAAACAGGCACTAAAATCTCATCTCACACAGACCCAATAAGAGATATTCATCACAATAAAGGGGCGTAGCTGGTAGCAAAATGTGAATTAAGCGAAAAACCCATTGTTGATCAATAACGGTTATGATTGTTCTCAAGTAACATCATTGCCAATAAGCTTTATTGATTAATATTTACACAATTAAGTGTTTCACCTTCGGGTAACTTCGCTGCTCCACGAAAAGTGGAAGGATAATAGGGAATAAAAAGATGTGGATTCCTTCTAAGTTAACGCGTCCGGGTCGATTACATAACGCCATTGTACGACCAAGGGTATTAGATCTGCTCCAGCAGGCTCCTTTCTACAAATTGGTGCTACTCCGCTCCCCAGCTGGCTATGGTAAAACCACCATGGCGGCTCAATGGCTATCGGACAAGTCACACGTCGGCTGGTACAGCATTGACGAAAGTGACAACGATTCTTTTCGCTTTATGAACTACCTGCTTCAGGCACTGAATAAAGCCACCGATGGCAGTTGCCCAAACTCGCAAAAACTTGCAGAAAAACGCCAATTCTCTTCACTTTACTCCCTATTCGGTGAAGTTTTCACTGAGATGTCTGAATTTCATCAAGAGTGTTATTTGGTTCTGGACGACTATCACCTGATTTCTGATGACGAAATTCACGAAGCTATGCGCTTTTTCCTCAAGCATATGCCAGACAACCTCACACTGGTTGTGACCAGCCGAGCAGCACCACCACTGGGGACGGCTAACCTTCGCGTGCGAGACTTAATGATCGAGATCGGCGACGAAATGCTCGCCTTCGATACCGAAGAGACAACGCGCTTCTTTAATCAACGTATCGCCGATGGCATTGACGATACCACCGCGACCAATTTACGTAACTACGTAGAAGGCTGGCCATCAGCACTACAGTTGATCGCTCTGCAAGCGCAGCATCAAAACAAAACTCTCGCTCAGTCGGCCGAGTCTTTCTCTCAGTTCAACCACGCACACCTATGGGACTACCTGATAGAAGAAGTGTTTGATCTTTTAGATACCGAAACCCGCCAATTCTTGCTTCAGTGTTCTGTCCTTGATCACTTTAACGATCAACTGGTCTCTGAACTGACTCAGCGAGAAGATGCACTGAGCATGATCGAGTCTCTCAATCGCTTTGGTCTGTTTATTCACCCTCTCGAGGGAGAGCAGAACTGGTACCGTTTCCATAATCTGTTTGCCGAGTTCCTTGCTCACGAGCGCAGTGCGAGAATTCCTCAGCAAGAGAAGCAACTCCACCATGCGGCCGCCAAAGCGTGGCTAAAACTCTCCTCGTCTCATCAAGCTCTTCGCCATGCACAAGAAGCCAAAGACAGCCAGTTAACCGCAGATATCCTGACTCAGTATGGCTGGAAGATGTTTAATGGTGGTGAGCTGCAAACACTCGAAAAAGCGATCAACTCTCTCACCACAGAACAGCTCTACAGTGAACCTAAGCTTTGTATGTTGCAGGCTTGGCTAGCGCAGAGTCAGCACCGCTACAACGATGTTGGTGACCTACTATCAAAAGCTGACCAAGAGATGAGTAAGCTCAATGTGGTTCTAAGCACCAAAGAGCAAGGTGAGTTCAATGCCCTTCGCGCTCAGGTTGCCATTAACCGTAATGAACCAGAACAAGCGCTAGAGTTAGCAGAACTGGCGCTAAGCCAGTTGGACAGCACGGTTTACCGTAGCCGTATTGTTGCGACGTCAGTCGTGGGTGAGGTCAACCACGTACTTGGTCATCTCAGCCGAGCTCTGCCAATGATGCAGCAAACAGAGAAACTGGCTCGCCAGTATCAGGTCTACCATCAGGCTTTATGGGCGATGCTGCAACAGAGTGAAATTCTGATTGCACAGGGCTACGTTCAAGCCGCTTTCGAAGTGCAAGACAACGCCTTTAAACTGATAGAAGAACAACAACTACAACAAGTTCCGCTGCATGAGTTCTTACTTCGTGTACGCGCCCAGATCCTATGGTGTTGGAATCGACTGGATGAAGCAGAAGAATGTGCCTATAAAGGTCTGGATATCCTTGGTAACCACAGCCCAAGTAAGCACTTACATAGCTACTCAATGCTGGCACGTATCGCGATTGGCCGTGGAGAGCTTGATAAAGCAGGTAAGTTCATCGAGCAAATCACCCACTTGCTCAAACAGTCGACCTATCACGTTGACTGGACTGCCAACGCCTCGCTCTCTCTGATCCTATTCTGGCAGGCTCGCGGCGATCACGAATCAATCAAACAGTGGTTGGAAACAACGGTTAAGCCTCAGCATGCATGTAACCACTTTACTCAACTTCAGTGGCGTAATATTGCGCGTGCGCAAATCATACTAGGGCTTTTTGACCAAGCCACTGAGACGCTTAATTTCCTCCAGCAACAGGCAGAGGAAAATGAGTTGCTGACCGACACCAACCGAAACCTGATTGTTTCCGCTGTACTCGCCATCTCACAAGATGACGAAGAGAGCGCTCGTGAACAACTAAAGAAAGCATTAGCACTGACCAATCAGACGGGTATGTTAGGTAATTTCCTCGTCGATGGCGCGAAAGTGGGTCATATCTTGGAGAAGCTCAACCATAAGAATGAGCTGGGAGATTTAGAACGTCACCGCGCACAACAGCTACTCAAAGATATCTCAACCACTCAACGCAGCAGTTCTGTTCACTTTGATGAAGAGTTTGTTGAAAAGCTGGTCAACCACCCGAACATCCCAGAGTTGGTTCGCACCAGTCCACTGACTCAGCGTGAGTGGCAAGTTCTCGGGCTGATCTATTCTGGTTTTAGCAACGAACAGATCGCCCAAGAGCTAGACGTAGCGGGGACAACCATCAAAACCCATATTCGCAACTTGTACCAGAAACTCAATATCGCCAACAGAAAAGAGGCGGTCAAAACCGCCGAAAACCTGTTGCAGTTAATGGGCTACTAATCCACTAAGACCTACCAATCAGCCGACAGTTCTGCTGGCTGATTGGTAGCGAATCTCACTTCCAAGCAAAACACTTGCGTCTCATTCGCTAACGCTTGCACTCTCACTCTTTAATGTCACAATGTAAATCATTAACGGCATGAATGAGAATAATATCAATGACTTGGTTTAGAGCAACGACCCTTACCATCGCGTTAACTAGCGCTTTATCCGCCTCCTGCTATGCCGAGGTCGGTAACACACCTGTGGTTGGCGGTTTATTCAACTCCAGCGAAGTTCTCAAAAACCAAATTGTAGATTCTCTCTCCTATTCCACCCGCTTCGCTCGTGATATGACTCTTTTCACGATTGGCGGGATGACGCTCGAAACCTATTTGCTCTCACTGCCGTTAAATGCCAGTACCAAGACAAGAGTGATGGGGCAAATCGCCGATCCCACCTACTCGATTCCTCTCGGTTATTTCCTCTATCAGTTTTACGATCACTACACAGGGATTGAAAGCGGAGATCAGTTCAAAACATATCTCCAAACAGTCTATGACCAACAAGCTTTAAAAGGGTTTGAGCACTCTTTGTTTCAGCTTGATTCCAGCGCTCAACCGCAGAAAAAGCAACACGCCAAAGATCAGGCACATCAGGAAGGTCTAAAAATCGATAGTCGGTTTATCGCAACCATGGTGACCGTGTATGACGCTTTGATTCAAATCGGTGAGTGGCAAGATATGGAGCAGTTGCCACAGCATTACACTTATCTCGATAACACACCTAACGACAGGCAGTTAGTCGACAAAATTCAGCCAATCGTCGTTGATATACTAAGGAAAACTGCCTCAGGGATGGACGAGGGAGAGATGAAAAGTGCTCTGCTTGCCATCGTCTCAGACGGCGACGCTGAACGAGCCAATCAACCCAATAATAAAGCACAGGCATTGACCGTCACACTGATCGACTTTGTGCGCCTGAATGTCTTAAAAGCTTACCGCCAGTTCGTCTATCAAGATGAAAGGCAACAACGTCTCAATGATTGGCTACAGAAGGCCTTTGATAAGGAACCATCGACCGCCGTCGACTTTTTGCAATCACAGCAAGAGCGCCGTTTCGCCGTTCAAATCACCGTGGATGGACTTCAGCAAGGACTGATTGAAGGTTTAGTCGACCCGAGCAAACCCTTTATTTCTCATGCCTACCATCGCTATTTACACAGCAAACAGCTAGACACTCCGCTTGCTCAGTCAAGCCCTGAACACCAGCAAGATATGCACTTTTTGCAGATTCTCTCTGAACAAACTTATCGCGATCCCTATTATTTGCCGTTTTTCAAACGCCTCTATCAGCACCATGCTGACTCGATTGCCAATGTTGGCATCTCTTCTACACCAACAATCAGCGTACGCAACTTACCTATCATTAAAACCGGGGCGAAAGTTGCAGGCGAACAAGGGACAGGCATCCCAAATTTTCACTTTGTCGATCGTCCTCAAGATCGAGCCTACTACTTCTTTGGCAACGACGCTTTGCAGCTTGATCGCCTAATGCAAGCCAATAACGTATCGACTATGTTTGATCGCCTAGTCCATCTAAAAACCCTTAACTGTAACGCTCAATATGATTGGAATGCCCATACCAGTTACGATGGTTTGGTGAATTTAGGCGTTGGGGAATCGCTCAGGGATTTCGGCGAGAAACGTTGTCTTAGAGAGTTGGACGAACGAGCCGAAGTTGAAACCGTGCTAACAAAACTGCGTCAGTCACTGATTGACAATATCACAGCATATCAAGACATTCCGAGTTGGGATTTCTACACCAAGTTGACTCGCAAATGGAAGATTGAACAAGATATTTCAAGCTATACCAAACTCGACGGTCAAGGCATGCCAGACTTTACCCTAGTGTACAATCCTTGGCCTGATCACTTCGCTCACTTTGTCGGTCCTTTTAGTGACGAAATCATTATGCCAACTGGCGAGCTCAATAGACTCGATTACTGGATCACTCAAATAGAACAAAGCTACAAAGCCGCGGGCATCTACGATCAAACCTTGTGGGGCATGGCTGGCGATCATGGTCTAGCTCCTGTCTACTACACGCTCAACCCAGAAAAAGCCATCTTCGAGCCTTTAGAGGAGAAATTGGGTTTCCCATTGATTATCAAGAAAATCTCTTCCGATGAAGGGGAAGGTCCAAAGATCACCAACGCATTAAGCTATCCAAGCAATAAAGGGATAGACGTCGTTGTCGCCTCAACCGCTGGAGGCAACTTCATGCTCGACCTATTCAATTCAAAGCAAGGGTGGGATAGTCAGCCTGTCTACGCTGAGTTAATCAACTGGCAGCCAATCAATGCACAAGGTAAAACCGTAGACATTATTGCCGAATCCCTAAACTACCTTGATGATTCATTGGACTATATGGTCGTGCGTGAGCAAGCCTGTGGTGAAAATCACTGCCAAATACGCATCATGGCCAATCGAGATGGAACAAGGTTTGACGAACGCATCATTCAGCAAGGCGATCGCTACTATTACGGAAGCATAAACCGTAAGGCTGCGGTTCAACTGCTTGAAGCCAAGTCACTTAACCCCTACCTCTCCGCCCCAAACAAGAACGAGCTGAGTCGTTTTGCCGATCTAGTTGATCAATGTATCGAACGTGTGAACCCGAATGAGAGCCAAACATGGTGTAATGCCACTCAGTGGCGAGAACTGACCAGCTATACACCAAAACCCGACTCTGTCGTTCAGTTGGCTCAGCTATACGCGGAAGATAGAGCAGGCACAATTAACCTCTTCCCGAGAGAAGGGATTGGCTATAACACTAAAGTTCCTGGTCGACATGCGGGTGAAAGCTACTTAGAAAAAGACGCCTTTATCGGCTTTTGGGGAACACCAATTGGTCAAGCGGCAACGCCACTTAGATCGGAGGCCAATGGTTCATTAGCGCCTACTCTATTTGAGTATTTGACTGGTGAAAAAGTGGTTGAAGGTGAAAATGGCTGGGGCTTCCCTTCCCTGCTTCACAAGCTCGATATTCAGTGCCAAAAACACGGACCAACTTTCAAACAAATTGGTTCGTGTTAGCACTTTTTCCATCAGAAATGATGGATACCACGATATCTATTGACAGAGTCAACAATTCCTTATAGTTGTGCTCACTAGCGTTGATAATTAATTCAATATGTCACTTTTGCTAGAACTTTTGGTACAAGTTACCTCAAGGAAACCGCTATGATTTCAGTTTCTCTTGTCGACGACCATATTATGGTTCGCTCAGGTTTTGCTCAACTACTGTCGTGTGAACCCGATATACAAGTACACAGCGAGTTTGATAACGCACGCGATGCATATCGCGTCCTTTCTGTATCGAACATAGATGTTGCTGTGATCGACATATCGATGCCCGATGAGAGTGGCTTAGTACTGCTAAAGAAGTTGCGAACAAAACAACCTGACTTAAAAGCCATCATGCTCAGCATTTATGATTCAGCGTCGTTTGTCAGTAAAGCCATTGATGTTGGCGCCTATGGTTACCTTTCGAAACGTTGTGGACCAGGTGAATTGGTCACCGCGATTCGTAAGGTCGCCGCAGGTGATCATTACTTGTGTACCGACGCATTAGTCAATCTTAGCAATGCCTCATCAGCCTCTTCCGCATTGAAAGAGCTAACCAAACGCGAGCGAGAAGTCTTCGATCATCTGATTCAAGGTTTAGATGTGAAAGAAGTCGGCACCAAGCTGTCCATCAGTCATAAAACCATTCATGTCCACCGCGCCAACATCCTCAGCAAGCTGGATCTCTCCAATAACGTCGATCTGATTCGCTTTGCACTCCATCATAAGCTGCTCAGTGATGAACCTGTATGAGTGAACTGACTCGACGACAGCAATTACCAAAACTGATTTTAACTAAAGGCTTTAGTTATAGCTTTGCCATCTTGGGATATGTTATTTGCTGGTTTTGTTTGTGGAATGTCAGTCTCTATCTAACACCTGATATTTTGTTGGCCGGTCTTCTGTTACCAACTGGGTTTAAACTCGCTATCTATACTTTAACCACACGAAAACTTTGGCCTTGGTTCACCATGTCTGAGGTTTTGCTTGTGGCTAGCTTGGTTCAATTAACTAATGCGCCTATTTATTGCTACCTTCTGATTCTCTTTGCCTGTTTTAACCATGCCATCGCGATCATGTTTCAACAGGTTTGGAGACCGCTTCAAATCTATTGGCAGCGCTTGCTCGCATTGTCTGCACTTGCTCTCGCCTACGCTCACGTTTGTGGTTTTGCATTACTGCTGTTGAGTAAACCGGTAGGCTTAGGTGGCATGTATGCGCTTCAAGGTGGCATTGCGGTACTCACTGGCGGCATTCTGCTCACACCGTTTTTCTACCTAGTGTATGACTATCTGCGCCGCCAAGTATGGCAGCCACTCACGCCAACCTTAGTGCATCAAGAAGTGGTGTTACGCCCGTCAGCCCTGATCTGGTGCCTGTTGTTTTTTGCGATTGGTTTAATTACCGAGCTGACATTATTCGAGCAGATGAAGTCTTTGGCTCTGCTGATCTTTCTGTTGCCCAACATCTTCATGGCTTATCGTTACGGATGGCAAGGGGGCGTACTGGCCAGCGTAATGAACAGTATTTTGCTCACTACTGCGCGACAGGTAACCGGCTCCTTCGATAGCGATTTAGAATTGCAAACTTTTATCTCTACCCAAGCATTTATTGGTCTTGGTTTAGGTATCGCGATCAGTCGTCAGTACTTCCTTGCACAACAACTTCATCAAGCTAACTTAAAACTCGCCAATGAACTCGCCAGTAAACAGCAACTGGCAAGCCAACTCGTCCATGTTGAAGAAGACATTCGTAAATCCGTGGCTCGCGAGCTTCATGACGAGATTGGCCAAAATATTACCGCGATTCAGATTCAATCAATGCTCGCAAAGCGATTGGCAGGTGATGAACAACAAATCAACATTGCTAACACAACCAACGAGTTAGCACTAAGAATCCATGACTCAACTCGTCAGCTTCTCAAACAATTACGCCCTCATGCCCTTGATGAGCTAGGTCTTGAAAGTGCGATTCGACAGTTAGTTGCGGAAATGAAGTTTGCCGAGCGCGATATCGATTTTAGTCTTAACTTCGGTATTTTTGCCGAACGGCTTGATGATATTACTGCGGTGACGCTTTATCGCATCGTCCAAGAACTACTCAATAATGTCTGCAAGCATTCGCAAGCCAATCAAGTACAACTCTCTTTAGTACCCGGCGTGCGCTTCGGTTTAGAACTGCGTGACAACGGTATAGGCCTACCTGAGAACTGGAGGCTGAAAGGACAAGGCCTCAGAGGCATTGAAGAACGAGTCAGTGCTCTCGGAGGAACGATGAGTATCACCTCAAATTCATTGGGGAGTAGGATATTTGTTAACTTACCCACAAAAAACACAACATCTCCACCAAACTAGGAAAATTTCCTAGAGATATATAAAACCGTCTAATTCATTCCATCTATGGGTTGGTTACCATTCTTTCATGCCAAGGAGAGGAGCTCGTGTTAGTCGCTGACAAAAGCCCAAATCAAATTGACCAAATGTACCGTTATTGGCGAGTTCAGCTAATGATGGTGATGTATGTCGGATATGGTGTTTTTTACTTTACCCGTAAAAGTCTCAATTTTGCGATGCCAAGTATGATCACCGACTTAGGACTGGAGACTTCCGACATCGGTATTTTGGGAACGCTATTTTATATCACCTACGGCGTGTCAAAGTTTCTCTCCGGTATGGTGAGTGATCAAACCAAACCTGCCTACTTTATGGGGCTTGGGCTGATTTTTACAGGATTGATCAACATTGCCTTTGGCTTGAGCTCTTCCCTATTTATGTTCGCGCTGCTTTGGACTTTAAACGCGTTTTTTCAGGGATGGGGATGGCCACCGTGCGCCAAGCTGTTAACCAGTTGGTATTCACGATCTGAACGTGGCTTCTGGTGGTCTATTTGGAACACATGCCACAACTTAAGTGGCGCGATAATACCCATAACGATTGGCTTTGCCGCGGTAACTTGGGGATGGCGCTTTGGCTTTATCCTCCCAGGAAGTCTAGCCATTCTCGTCGGTGTAATGCTCTGCTTCCGACTACGTGATAAGCCTACCTCGATGGGGCTACCCACAGTAGGTGAATGGGTTAACGACCCCATAGAAATAGCACATGAAGCAGAAGGGCGTGGGTTACCGTTTTGGCAAATAGTGAAGACCTACGTATTGGGAAACAAATATATATGGTTACTGTGCAGCTCTTATCTATTGGTATATGTAGTTCGCATTGCAATCAATGATTGGGGCAATCTCTATCTTACTCAGCGTCACGAATACCAACTCTTCAGTGCCAATGGTGTCGTGTCAATGTTTGAAGTAGGAGGCTTACTCGGCTCGCTCTTTGGGGGCTGGGGATCAGATAAGTTTTTTCACGGCAACCGAGCACCGATGATACTGCTATTTGCTCTGGGGATCTTTGTTTCTGTGGCCGCTTTGTGGCTTACCCCTTTGGATAACTTCATCATTTTATCTGGCTGCTTCTTTGCCATTGGTTTCTTTGTCTTTGGGCCACAAATGATGATTGGCATGGCCGCAGCAGAGTGTTCTCACAAAGATGCGGCGGGCACCGCGACCGGTTTTGTTGGCTTATTTGCCTACCTTGGTGCTGCACTGGCGGGATACCCACTCGCACTTGTAATCGACCAGTTTAACTGGGAAGGATTTTTCAGCGTCGTTACGCTCTCAGCAGCGTTAATTGGACTGTTAATTCTTCCTTTTGTTAAAGCTCAACAACGGGCAGGGATAGCCATAACCTAACTGATAAATTCCCTCTCGTTGCCTTATACCGCAAGGACTTACCAACCCTACAGTTGGATACAACAAGAGGAAATAACATGAAAGTTGGAACAAAACGCAGCCTACTCTCTGCTTGCATTCTTGCAGCATCAATCGCTGCACCTCAAGCGCTCGCCGATGGTCGTTTAGTGGTTTACTGTAGTGCGACCAACGCCATGTGCGAAGCGACAACAAAAGCTTTCTCAGAGAAGTATGATGTAAAAACGTCGTTCGTTCGAAATGGTTCAGGCAGTACGCTGGCAAAAATTGATGCCGAGAAAAAGAACCCTCGTGCGGACGTATGGTATGGCGGTACGCTCGATCCTCAATCGCAAGCTGGCGAGATGGATCTGCTCCAAGCTTACCAATCCCCTCAATTAGAATTCATCATGGACAATTTTAAAGACCCAGCCAAACGCAAAGGTAACTACTCTTCTGCGGTTTACATGGGGATTCTAGGTTTTGGGGTAAATAAGGACCGTCTGGCAGAAAAAGGCCTAGCAATTCCTCGCTGCTGGAGTGACCTAACTAAGCCGGAATATGTGGGTGAAGTTCAAATTTCAGACCCACAAAGCTCTGGTACCGCTTATACCGCGCTCGCCACCTTTATACAGCTCTGGGATGAAGACAAAGCCTTTAGCTACTTCAAAGCGTTGGATAAAAACGTCTCTCAATACACTAAATCAGGCGTAACACCATCGCGCAACGCCGCTCGTGGTGAAGTCGCTATCGGTATTGGCTTCTTGCACGACTACTCGCTAGAACAATCAAAAGGCGCACCTCTAGAACTTATCGCTCCGTGTGAAGGTACAGGCTACGAAATCGGCGGTGTAAGTATTATAAACGGAGCGCGTAACCAAGAAAATGCACAGAAATTCTTGGATTTCGTTTTGTCGAAAGAGGGTCAGGAAACTGCATGGAAAAAAGGTCAATCATTCCAAATCCTAACCAATACGACTGCCGAGCAATCGCCAAACGCTCTTGATCCTAAAACACTTGAGCTCATTGATTACGATATGGAAACGTACGGTTCATCAGACGAACGTAAACGCTTGATCAACAAATGGGTGAACATCGTCAAGATGGGTCAATAATCCAACTGGGAAGGGGTGATGATGCTTGTCATCACCCTACTTGCTCATAAATTTAGGTATTAATTATGAACGAACTCACCGCGCATATTAGCCCTGAACTTACTAAGCGCGATCCCGTATTTTACTGGATATTGAGCTTGGTAGTCGCTTTCATTCTTCTTCCTGTCTTTGCTCTCGACTATGGTTTGATCGACTCTACTCCTGATGAGTTTTATTCCGCCATGGGTTGGAGTGGTGTCAATATTTCGTGGTTATGGTTCGGCCTTCCTGCTGTTTTGCTGCTACGTCCATTAAAAACACAAAACAAATATGCCAAACGTCGTCATCAGTTTGATATTGGCTACTCTGCATTTTGTATGCTGCTGGTGCTGATCTCTTCTTGGTACACCGAACACGGTATGGGTTATGCCACAATAGTATTGTTTACGGTGTTAGGTGCCGTCATGACACTCGCATTCTCACGCCTAGAATACCTTGGTGGAGATGCCTTCGTCGTGGGATCACTGATCGCTATCGTTCTGTTGATCACCGTCTTTATTATCTATCCGAGCTTTGCCATTTTCGTCCCAATGTTTGAGGATGAAATGGGCAACTTTGTCGCTTGGCAGTTTGTCGATATCCTCAGTCGCTCGCACATTATTCAGATCGTAATCAACTCGGTTGGCTTAGGTATCGCTGTTGGTATCGGTGCGACTTTCTTTGGTCTGATTTTCGCTATTTATACAACTCGTATTGCGCAGCGCAGTGCGTTTATCGCACGTATATTCTCCATTTTACCGATTGTCACCCCACCTTTTGTGGTCGGCCTTGGTGTGACATTGATGTTGGGGCGCTCTGGTTACATCACCGAACTCATGGTCAACTGGTTTGGTCTACAACAGACCAATTGGCTGTACGGTTTCACTGGTATCTGGCTTGCACAGGTACTCGCTTTTGCTCCTATGTCATTTATGATTCTGGATGGGGCAATGAAGTCACTACACCCTTCACTCGAAGAAGCGTCTTATACCTTGCGTGCAAACCGCTATCAAACTTTCTTCAAAATCGTCATGCCACTGCTTAAACCGGCACTAGCTAATAGCTTCCTAATTATATTTGTTCAGTCATTAGCTGACTTTAGTAACCCGCTTGTACTCGGTGGTAGCTTTGACGTACTGGCAACGCAGATCTATTTCTATATCGCAGGTGCTCAACTGGACTACGCATCAGCAAGTACTCTCGGTGCGGTTCTGCTGCTCTTCTCACTCGCCATTTTCGTCGTTCAGTACCTATGGATTGGTAAGCGCTCATACGTCACCATCTCTGGGAAGTCCTATCGCGGCGATGTGCAACCTTTGCCTACCTCTCTAAAACATGCGGTCTGTGGCCTACTTTACTTCTGGATGGCGTTTAACATCCTACTCTACGGCAGCATCTTCTATGGAAGCTTTACGGTTAACTGGGGCGTAGACTACAGCCTAACCCTATCTAACTACTTAAACCTATTCGGCAGTGGTTTTGGTGAAGGTGCATGGCCATCGCTTATCACAACTATGATCTACGCTGGCATTGCTGCGCCTTTGACCGCTTTCTTTGGTCTGCTGATTGCCTATATTGTGGTTCGCCAGCAATTCCATGGTAAGAAAGTGATTGAATTTGCCACCATGCTCTGTTTCGCCGTTCCTGGCACGGTTGCGGGTGTATCTTACATTCTCGCGTTTAACGATGCTCCGATCTACTTGACGGGTACTGCGGCAATTGTGGTTATTTCTATGGTAATGCGCAATGTTCCGGTAGGGATTCGCTCAGGTATTGCCGGTCTTGGCCAACTTGATAAAGCACTTGATGAAGCCTCTCTTAGCCTACGCGCAAACTCGCTTAAAACCATTACACATGTGCTGTTGCCACTCCTACGCCCTGCGATTTTATCAACCTTAGTGTTTAGCTTCGTGAGAGCGATGACCACCGTCAGCGCGATTATTTTCTTGGTCACACCCGAAACTCGCGTTGCCACCTCGTACATATTAAATCGAGTGGAAGACGGCGAATACGGGATTGCGATTGCTTATGGCTCAATCCTAATTGTTGTCATGTTAGCGATTATTTTGATTTTTGATTTTCTTGTCGGTGAAGCACGCGTCTCGCGTTCCAAAGCCAATAACCAAGAGTAGCAATTGGAGATTTAACTCATGGAAAAAGAAAACTTTGTAGTCTTAAAGAATGTCTGCAAACGCTTTGGGGATAAGACCGTCATTGGCGATTTAGACCTTGAAATTAAGAAAGGAGCACTCGTCACCCTCCTCGGGCCATCAGGATGTGGCAAAACCACCGTCTTGCGCTTAGTGGCGGGATTAGAAAAACCCACCAGCGGGCAGATTTTTATCGATGGAGAAGATGTCACCAATACTTCCATTCAACATCGTGACATTTGTATGGTGTTTCAATCTTATGCCTTGTTCCCACATATGTCGCTAGCAGACAACGTCGGTTATGGTTTAAAAATGCTTGGCCTAGATAAAGCCGAAATCAAACAGCGAGTTAAAGACGCTCTAAAATTAGTCGACTTAGAGGGATTTGGCGAACGTTACGTCGACCAAATTTCCGGTGGTCAACAGCAACGTGTCGCTCTTGCTCGCGCTCTGGTTCTAAAACCCAAAGTTCTGCTATTTGATGAACCACTCAGTAACCTAGATGCCAACTTACGCCGAAATATGCGTGAAACTATTCGCGACCTACAGCAGCGGTTTAATATCACATCACTCTATGTTACTCATGACCAAGCTGAGGCATTTGCCGTCTCCGATACCGTTATTGTTATGAAAGATGGCGACATCATGCAGCAAGGTACACCAACAGAGTTGTATCAGCATCCGGCATCTATGTTCATGGCGAACTTTATGGGTGAAGCCAACATGTTTAGCGGCCATTACGACGGTACATACGTTGATATCCATGGCTACCGATTGAAAGCCAATCAAGATAATCTCGCTGGCATTGTCGCTGGCGACTATGAGATTGGTGTACGACCTGAAGCAATCCTCCTCGCCGAAGAAGGAGAGGCTTGCCAGCAATGTCAGGTCAGCAGTTTTGCTTATATGGGGTCTATGTATGAAGTCGTGGTTCGGTGGCAAGGTCACGAGCTATTGTTACAACTCAACTCATCACAGTTCGACGCCAGTTACGCAGACCATGCCTACCTAACCATCAACCCCAATGGTGTGTTCCTATTACCCCAAACAGCTCAAGAATAGTGAGTGCTCACTGGGGTTCACACTGCGTAACACCAAAGTAAATTACCACCTTCTAAAGAAGGTGGCTTTGTGTGAGCCCCCTAAAAGGGGGCCTTTGTTTAATCCAACGCCAACTGGTGCTGCTCTACTCGCTCTTGCTTCTCTTGATGTCTTACATATCGGCGTATGATTTCTTCATTGATT
>NZ_JATABH010000042.1:0-34281 GCF_036533775.1 Vibrio sp. M260112
AAGCCGCTGCCTTACCGCTTGGCGATAGACCTGCAGTGCTCTCAAAGAGAGACTTAAAGAATGGTGCGGAAAGAGAGACTTGAACTCTCACACCTTGCGGCGCCAGAACCTAAATCTGGTGCGTCTACCAATTCCGCCATTTCCGCATCGTATTCTGTAGTCATCCTGATAATTGGTAAAATCAAGATAACATTGTATATGTCAGGCTACTGAGAGCCGAGCCAGGGACAATAGATGGGGGCATCAAATGATGCTTATCTAGTGAACCGATAAATAATGGCAGGTCTACCTGGATTCGAACCAGGGAATGGCGGCATCAAAAGCCGCTGCCTTACCGCTTGGCGATAGACCTGCAGTGCTCTCAAAGAGAGGCTTAAAGAGTGGTGCGGAAAGAGAGACTTGAACTCTCACACCTTGCGGCGCCAGAACCTAAATCTGGTGCGTCTACCAATTCCGCCATTTCCGCATCGTATTCTGTAGTCATCTTGATAATTGGTAAAATCAAGATAACGTTGTATATGGTGGCTACGACGGGATTCGAACCTGTGACCCCATCATTATGAGTGATGTGCTCTAACCAGCTGAGCTACGTAGCCACTCGTGAGCGAGACAATATAAACTCTCTAGCTCTTAGAGACAAGCCCTTTTTTAATTAGGCTTAGCACTACAAATAGTGGCAGGTCTACCTGGATTCGAACCAGGGAATGGCGGCATCAAAAGCCGCTGCCTTACCGCTTGGCGATAGACCTGCAGACATGGTTTGACAAACCATAAAACATGGTGCGGAAAGAGAGACTTGAACTCTCACACCTTGCGGCGCCAGAACCTAAATCTGGTGCGTCTACCAATTCCGCCATTTCCGCATCTTTTCCTAAAAGCTTTCGTTTAAAAACGCTTAGGAATGGTGGCTACGACGGGATTCGAACCTGTGACCCCATCATTATGAGTGATGTGCTCTAACCAGCTGAGCTACGTAGCCATACCATGTTTCGTTCTTTTCGACTCGTTACCTTATCGTCGGGAACGGCGCGCATTATGCGAAGTTGAGGCAAAGTCGTCAATAGTTTTTTTGAATAAATCCCTAGAAATCAACTGTTCGGTTTCTTTTTAAACAAAGAGGCGTGTTAATGATCGAAAACTGATAACAAAATGACATTAGATTGTGGGTTTTATTTATTTCTGCTGGTTGCGGCAGTAAAAAAGCCAGCAATTGTGCTAGCTTTTAAAGTCAAAGACTTGGATAGAAATTAAACGTTGAAACGGAAGTGAACAACGTCGCCATCTTTAACGATGTATTCTTTACCTTCCAAACGCCATTTACCTGCGTCTTTAGCGCCACTTTCGCCATTGAACTGGATGAAGTCATCATAACCAACAACTTCGGCACGAATGAAACCTTTTTCAAAATCAGTGTGGATCTTACCTGCGGCTTGAGGCGCTGTTGCACCTACAGGGATAGTCCAAGCACGAACTTCTTTAACACCGGCAGTGAAGTAAGTATGAAGAGTCAGTAGTTCGTAACCTGAACGGATCACGCGGTTAAGACCTGGTTCTTCAATGCCCATATCTGCAAGGAACTCTTCACGGTCTTCGTCTTCAAGCTCAGAAAGCTCAGACTCAATTGCCGCACACACAGCAACTACTGCGTTGTTCTCTTTTTCTGCGTATTCACGAACAGCATCTAGATACGGGTTGTTCTCAAAACCATCTTCATTCACGTTGGCGATGTACATGGTTGGTTTTAGAGTCAGGAAGTTTAGGTAACCAACAGCGGCTAGTTCTTCTTTTGATAACTCAACAGTACGTGCCATACCGCCTTCAGACAGTACAGGTAGTAGCTTTTCAAGAACAGTCAGTTCGAATTTTGCGTCTTTATCGCCGCCTTTTGCTTTCTTAGCATTACGTTGAATTGCGCGTTCACATGAATCTAAGTCTGCCATTGCAAGCTCTAAGTTGATCACTTCGATATCTTCGATTGGTGATACTTTGCCAGCAACGTGAACGATGTTTTCGTTTTCAAAACAGCGCACAACGTGGCCAATCGCGTCAGTTTCACGGATGTTTGCTAGGAATTTGTTTCCTAGACCTTCGCCGCGAGAGGCACCCGCTACAAGGCCTGCGATATCAACAAATTCCATTGTTGTCGGCAGTACTCTTTGTGGGTTAACGATCTTTGCTAGTGCATCTAGACGTAGATCTGGCACAGGTACAACACCTGTGTTTGGCTCGATGGTACAGAACGGAAAGTTAGCCGCTTCGATGCCAGCTTTAGTGAGTGCGTTGAACAGTGTTGATTTACCAACGTTTGGTAGGCCAACGATGCCACATTTAAAACCCATGATAGTAACCTTATTCAGCTTTGAACGTGTGTAAACGGTTTTGTGCTTTTGAAAGGCCATCCTTAATCAGAATGTCCAGACAGCGAACAGATTCATCTGCCGCTGCATCAAGAAGCTCTTGTTCTTTTGCCGGTGCTTTGCCTAATACATAGCCGGCAACTTTGTCTTTATGTCCAGGATGACCAATACCGATCCTTAGACGATAGAAATCTTTGCAGTTCCCAAGTCTGCTGATGGTATCGCGTAGGCCGTTGTGACCACCGTGACCACCGCCTTTCTTAAATTTAGCGACGCCTGGAGGTAAATCCAATTCATCGTGTGCGACCATGATCTCTTCAGGTTTAATTTGGTAGAATTTCGCTACCGCAGCAATTGATTTACCTGAAAGGTTCATAAAAGTCGTTGGGATGAGTAAGCGGAGATCCTGACCGTTAACCATAATACGCCCACTAAGGCCAAAAAACTTAGCTTCATTTTTCAGCGTCACGTTATGAATACGTGCGAGCTCTTCTACTACCCACGCACCCGCATTGTGACGAGTTTTAGCGTATTCAGGCCCCGGATTGGCAAGGCCGACAAGAAGTTTGATAGGTTGACTCAAGGCTAGGATCTCTCTTGGAATCTCAAAAAGCGCAGTATCATAGCATATAAATCTGCCGACGGGCGAGATGAGGATATAGGGGGAATAAAAAAACACCCCAGAGAGGGGTGCTTTTAAAACTGATTAATCGAAGGTTCGATTAGTTGAACATGGCTGAGATTGACTCTTCATTGCTGATGCGACGAATCGCTTCAGCTAGCATGCGAGAAAGGCTTAGTGTTGTTACCTTGCCAGTTGCTTCCATCTCTTTAGACATAGTAATAGAGTCAGTTACGATAACTTGGTCTAGTACTGAGTTGCCAATGTTGTGTGCAGCGTTACCAGAGAATACAGCATGCGTTGCGTAAGCGAATACACGCTTAGCACCGCGCTCTTTAAGCGCTTCAGCTGCTTTACATAGTGTGCCACCTGTATCGATCATGTCGTCAACGATAACACAGTCACGACCTTCAACATCACCGATTAGGTTCATTACTTCTGATACGTTAGCGCGAGGGCGACGCTTATCAACGATAGCGATATCGATATCACCAAGCGCTTTAGCGGTTGCACGTGCACGAACAACACCACCTAGGTCTGGAGAAACCACAACTGGGTTTTCTAGGCCACGTGCTTGCATATCTTCAAGAAGAACTGGAGTACCGAAGATGTTGTCTACAGGTACATCGAAGAAGCCTTGAATTTGCTCTGCGTGAAGGTCAATCGTAAGAACGCGGTCAACACCAACGTTAGAAAGGAAATCTGCAACAACTTTAGCAGTGATTGGCACACGAGCAGAACGTACACGACGGTCTTGGCGAGCGTAACCAAAGTAAGGGATAACTGCTGTAATACGGCCCGCTGAAGCGCGGCGCATTGCATCAATCATCACTACAAGTTCCATTAGGTTGTCGTTAGTTGGTGCGCAAGTCGATTGAATGATGAAAACATCACTACCACGAACGTTTTCGTTAATTTGAACAGCGACTTCGCCATCAGAAAAACGAGAAACAGTTGCATCACCAAGAGAGATGTATAGACGATCAGCAATACGTTGGGCTAGTTCAGGTGTAGCGTTACCAGCAAATAGCTTCATATCAGGCACGGTGGAAACCTCAGGGTTGCGTCCAGTTTTTAAATAGATTGTTTGTGGGCTAAGTGATACTTAGCCAGCGTCTCGTGCAAAGGAGAAAGATTCTTGCCTTTAGCAATAAAAGTAGAGACGGTGTCTGGGAGTTTATCAAGAACAGCTTCTGCCTCATTTTTGCTCGAAAACTCGGCAAAAACGCATGATCCTGTCCCTGTAAGTCGCGACGGCGCGTATTGTAGCAGCCATGAAAGTTGCTTATCAACCTCTTGGTACAGCATTCGAACAATTTTTTCGCAATCGTTTTCGTAATGGCTGTCAAGAAGTGTTGCCAGCTCACGTTTTGGTGTGTTTCTTGTCAGTTGCGGATGAGTGAAAATGTCGACTGTCGCAATCGATACATTTGGCCTTACCACTAAGTACCATTTTTCTTCTGGCTCTGCCTTGGTCAGTCGCTCACCGACACCTTCTGCAAACGCGGCAAACCCGCGAGTAAAGACTGGCACATCGGCACCGAGCTTCAGTCCAATTTCAGCAAGTTCATCATCAGATAAGTTGGTTTGCCACAAAAAGTTCAGCGCCACTAACGTGCTGGCTGCGTTCGATGAACCACCACCGATACCACCGCCCATAGGCAGCACTTTGTTCAGCTCAATATGAGCTCCATAGCGACAGCCTGACTTTAATTGTAAGGCTGTTACGGCTTTCCAGATCAAGTTGTCATGCAGAGGTACGCCCGGGATCTCTGGTGAGAGGGTGATTTCACCAGAGTCATTGGCGGTAATGGTTAGATCGTCGCCATGATCGAGAAACTGAAACAGGGTTTGCAGTTCATGGTAACCGTTGTCACGACGACCAGTGATATAAAGAAAAAGGTTAAGCTTTGCCGGAGAAGGCCAATGAGTGGTTTCCGTGATCATTCGCTGAGGTTCCAGTTGGAAATAAACAGGTTAATAGAGATGTTGCCCTGTGTGAGTTTGATTTTTTTCGGCAGCGGTAACGCCGTTCCCCCGTATTGGACATCCTGATACGTGAGATAGTCGAGTTGCCAAGTTTGTAGACCCACTTGTTTGGTTAGGCGGGCGAGAGTATTGGTCTCACTTAATTGATAATCGTCAGCTTGAGTGGGGCGACCCAGCATCCAGTCATTGAGCTGTTCGACCGGGATATTTAAGCCAGTCAAGCGTTGAATCAGTGCTTGAGATGTCGGAGCTGAATAGCGTTGGTCATCATAGGTCTCAACGGTAGCGCCTTGCGGAGTGGCTTTTAGGTTGAGAGCGGTTTGACCAAGAAAAGTGGTTAACCTCAATTGGGTCAAATCGGCGGAGTATGACCATTGGAAATTGAGTGATTGTCTTTGTTCGGGAGAAATATAGCCCAGTTTGCCCGTAGATTGATAAGCGTCGATTGATGCCAATCTTTGCTGATGAGTTTGCCACTCTACGTTCGTTGTGCTCTCTATGGTGGCACAGCCATTAAGCAAAAATAAGCCTGCAAGTAGAATAACAAGAGAGCGAAAATGTTTCGTCATTGCTGATTATTTATCCAGTTTTGCCCAAAGTTAGGCCTCACTATATCACTGAAATCACGAACTCAAGAAAACATATCCTTATTCCCCTTTCAATAAACGGGGGCATCAAGTAAAATTCCGACCTTATTTGTCCATATCTGAATCAGAGAATCCAAGATACATGTCTTTGCTTGCTATAGGTATCAACCACAATACGGCCTCAGTCGAACTGCGTGAAAAAGTCGCTTTTGGTCCGGATAAGTTACCTGAAGCATTACAACAGCTTGGTCATAACCCTGCTGTGAATGGCAGCGTCATCATTTCTACCTGTAATCGCACCGAAATCTATTGCGATGTAAAAGGTGGTGGTAAAAGCAAGATTATCGATTGGTTGTCGCAATTCCATCAGGTTAGCCCTGAAGATCTAAAACCCAGTCTCTACATTCATGAGGAACAAGCCGCAATACGTCATTTAATGCGAGTTTCGTGCGGGTTGGATTCACTGGTGTTGGGTGAACCTCAGATATTGGGTCAAGTTAAGCAAGCGTATTCAGATTCGCGTGACAACAAAGCGGTTGATTCGTCGATGGAAAAATTATTCCAGAAGGCTTTTTCGGTAGCGAAACGCGTGAGGACTGAAACGGATATCGGTGGCAATGCCGTTTCCGTCGCATATGCAGCTTGTACACTTGCGAAACATATTTTTGAATCGTTAGAAAAGTCGACAGTGTTGTTGGTTGGTGCGGGTGAGACCATCGAGTTGGTCGCTAAGCATCTTGCTGGCAATGGCTGTACTAAGATGATTGTTGCTAACCGAACCAAAGAGCGCGCATTGTCGTTGGCTGAGCAGTTTGGGGCAGAGATTATTGGCTTGCCTGAGATTCCCGAACATCTATCACGAGCAGATATCGTGATCAGTTCTACTGCGAGCCCTTTGCCTATCATAGGTAAAGGTATGGTAGAAAGCGCGTTAAAATCTCGCCGTTTCCAACCCATGCTTTTGGTTGATATTGCCGTGCCACGTGATATTGAGTCACAAGTGGGTGATTTGAATGACGCCTACCTGTACACAGTAGATGATTTGCAGTCTATTGTTGATAGTAATATTGAACAACGCAAGATTGAAGCGATTCAAGCGGAAGCGATCGTCAGTGAAGAAAGCGCGGCGTTTATGTCATGGATGCGCTCTCTTCAGGCTGTAGACAGTATTCGAGAATATCGTCAAACCGCCAATGAAATTCGCGAAGAGCTCCTGAGCAAAAGCCTACAGTCTCTTGCGGCGGGTACTGATGCTGAGAAAGTCTTGCTTGAACTCAGCAACAAACTGACGAACAGATTAATTCATGCGCCTACTCGCGCCTTACAAAGTGCCGCAGAGAAGGGTGAGCCTGCACGGCTTGCTACCATTAGACAAAGTTTAGGTCTAGAGAAATCGTAATCATTACGAGTGTCAGACTTCATTAAACCCCCGAGTTAAAGAAAACTATGAAAGCCTCTATTTTAACTAAGTTAGAAACACTGGTTGAGCGTTACGAAGAAGTTCAACATCTTTTGGGCGATCCTGATGTGATCGGTAACCAAGATAAATTCCGTGCGTTGTCAAAGGAGTACTCTCAACTAGAGGAAGTCACTAAGTGTTTCCAAGCTTATCAGCAAGCTCAAGAAGATCTCGTTGCTGCTGAAGAGATGGCGAATGAAGACGACGAAGAGATGCGCGAAATGGCGCAGGAAGAGATTAAAGAAGCGAAAAGGGCGATTGAACGTCTGAGCGATGAGCTACAGATCCTTCTTCTTCCTAAAGATCCAAACGACGATCGTAACTGTTTCTTAGAAATTCGCGCTGGTGCGGGTGGCGATGAAGCGGGTATTTTCGCTGGTGACCTTTTCCGTATGTACAGCAAGTTTGCAGAGAAAAAAGGCTGGCGTGTTGAAGTTATGTCTTCAAACGAAGCGGAGCATGGCGGTTACAAAGAGATGATCGCTAGAGTGTCTGGTGATGGTGCATATGGGGTACTAAAGTTTGAGTCGGGCGGTCACCGTGTTCAACGTGTTCCTGCAACAGAATCGCAAGGGCGTGTACATACTTCGGCATGTACCGTTGCCGTCATGGCTGAAGTTCCAGAAGCTGAAATTCCAGAAATTAAAGCGGCGGATCTGAAAATCGATACTTTCCGTGCATCGGGCGCGGGTGGTCAGCACGTTAACACCACGGACTCAGCAATCCGTATCACTCACTTACCAACAGGTACAGTGGTTGAGTGTCAGGACGAGCGTTCTCAGCACAAGAATAAAGCGAAAGCAATGGCCGTTCTGGCTGCACGTATTATTCAGGCTGAAGAAGCAAAACGTGCCGCAGAAGTTTCTGATACGCGCCGTAACCTACTAGGTTCAGGTGATCGTAGTGACCGTATTCGTACCTACAACTACCCACAAGGTCGTGTTTCAGACCACCGTATCAACCTGACTATCTACCGTCTCAATGAAGTGATGGAAGGCGATCTTGCAAGTCTGATTGATCCTGTGATTCAGGAACACCAAGCAGACCAACTTGCTGCATTGGCTGAGAACAACTAATTCTATGTCGGCTGATAACAGTGTTGAACGCACACTAAAAAAGGCCGTACAGCAACTTCAAGAGAGTGGCAGTGATTCGCCCTCTCTTGATGCCGCGGTGCTTCTTTGCCACGCTCTCGACAAACCGCGCTCCTTCTTACTTACATGGCCGGATAAAATCTTATCCTCGTCAGACCTGACGGCGTTTCAAATTTTGCTGGGACGTAGGCTTGCGGGTGAACCAGTCGCGTACATTGTGGGTGAACGTGAGTTTTGGTCATTGCTACTAAAGGTCTCGCCAAGTACTTTAATCCCAAGACCGGATACTGAACGACTGGTTGAAATTGCACTGGATAAAGCCTTTAATAGTCAAGGAGATATCTTGGACTTAGGGACTGGAACCGGAGCGATAGCGCTTGCACTTGCCTCTGAACTGCCTAAGCGACAAGTGTGGGGCGTCGATTTAAAACCAGAGGCTCAGCAATTGGCTCAATCAAATGCTGATGCACTCAACATATCTAACACGCGCTTTATGGCTGGTAGCTGGTTTGATCCGATTCCGACTGGTACAGAGTTTGCTTTGATTGTGTCCAACCCACCTTATATAGAGAAAGAAGACCCACATCTAACTCAGGGAGATGTGCGTTTCGAACCACTTAGTGCGCTGGTGGCAGAAGAGAAAGGGTTGGCCGATATCAAGCACATCGCAACTAAAGCGCGTGACTACCTAGCCGAACAAGGTTGGCTGATGTTTGAACATGGTTTCGAACAAGGCGAGGCTGTACGGGAATTACTAATATCACTTGGCTACGACCAAGTGGCTACCTACAAGGACTATGGTGACAACGATCGAGTAACGATCGGTCAGTTCTCATCAGTGAAGTAAGAGAGATTATCAATGTACGAAGGTTTAAAGCATTTCCACCTGTTAACGATTGTTATTAGTGCGACGCTTCTGTCGGTTCGATTTGCGATGATGATGGCGAATTCAAACCTGTTAGAGAAGAAGTTCTTTAAGGTATTTCCACACATCAACGACACCTGTTTACTGCTATCAGGTATCGGCCTGATTATGATCACGGGTTTTATCCCGTTTACACCTGAATCTGCTTGGCTGACAGAAAAAATTACGTGTGTACTCGCTTACATCGCACTGGGCTTTTTTGCTCTAAAACTCGGTAAAAACAAGTTGCTAAGAACATTTTCATTCTTCGGTGCTTTAGGTTGGTTAGCGATGGCTGGCAAAGTCGCGGTAACTAAAACACCTCTGTTCTTTGGTTAATGGTTATTTAGGTTGATATAGTTATGACAACCGATATGTTTGAATTGTTTGATGAAGACTTTGATGCGATGGAGCTGGTTGAAGGCGCATTAGTACTCAATGAAGCGATCAATCCTCAGACTGATGTTCAGTGGTCGAAAGCAGAGCTCAATCGTTTGGTGCAAGAAGCCGAAATTGCACTTGTCCATGAATTTGATGACAAGCAGCGTTTTGACGCCTTGTTGCGACTCTTCTACTATCAGTGGGAGTTTCGCGGCGATAGAGAGAGCTATTTTCATTCAGACAATGGCTTTATCGATAAAGTCCTGCAAAGTCGTAAAGGAATTCCAGTCAGCCTGGGGGCGATTTTGCTGTACCTTGCGAGAAAGCTGGGTTTTCCTTTAGTAGGGGTCACTTTCCCGACTCAGTTCCTACTCAAATTAGAGTGGTATAACGAAAAGCCGTTATACGTTAATCCGTTTAATGGCGAGTATGTTTCTGAACACACCTTGGGTGCTTGGCTTATTGGTCACAAAGGACCATTGGCGAAGCTAGAGACAAAACATTTAAAAGAGACTGACAACCCAACGATTATTGGCCGCTGGTTAGCCTTGCTGAAAAGTGCTCTGTTGCGCGAAGAGCGCTATACTCTGGCATTGAAGTGTACCGATCTAGCGCTGACATTCGCGCCCGATGATCCCTATGAGATTCGCGATCGTGGCTTTATATATCAGCAGCTTGACTGCCATCAAATCGCGTTGAATGACTATCAGTATTTTATCGACCAGTGTCCTGATGATCCGGGGGCTGAATTGTTGAAGAATCAAGTTTACGCCATGAGTGAAACTCAGGTGACCTTACATTAAGTCCAATGTTTAGCCGTTGGCAGATATCGAAATAGAGAGAATAAAATGGAACAGAAAATTGTTCACGTAGGTGACATTCCAGTAGCAAACGACAAGCCGTTTACGCTGTTTGCAGGCATGAACGTTCTTGAGTCACGCGATCTAGCGATGCAGATTTGTGAACACTACGTAAAGGTAACTGAGAAATTAGGCATTCCATACGTATTTAAAGCATCATTCGATAAAGCAAATCGCAGCTCGGTACACTCATACCGTGGTCCTGGTCTTGAAGAAGGGATGAAAATCTTCCAAGAGTTGAAAGACACTTTTGGCGTTAAGATCATTACTGATGTTCATACTGAAGCACAAGCTCAGCCTGTTGCGGATGTGGTTGACGTTATCCAGTTGCCAGCGTTTCTTGCACGTCAGACCGACCTAGTTGAAGCGATGGCGAAAACAGGCGCGGTCATCAACGTTAAGAAACCACAATTTATGAGCCCTGGTCAGGTAGGTAACATCGTTGAAAAGTTTGCAGAGTGTGGCAACAACAATGTCATTCTATGTGAGCGCGGCTCTTGCCACGGTTACGACAACCTTGTGGTTGATATGCTAGGTTTCGGAGTGATGAAACAGGCATCAAATGGTAGCCCAATCATCTTTGATGTGACTCACTCATTGCAGATGCGTGACCCTTCTGGTGCTGCATCAGGCGGTCGTCGTGAACAAACGGTTGAACTGGCTAAAGCAGGTCTGGCGACAGGTATCGCAGGTCTGTTTATCGAAGCACACCCAAATCCAGAAAAAGCGCGTTGTGATGGTCCGTCGGCATTGCCACTCGACAAGCTAGAACCTTTCCTTGCTCAGATGAAAGCATTGGATGACCTAATCAAAGGTTTTGAGCACATCGATATTAAATAAGTCGGTGAAGTTTTTTGTAAAGGCTGGTTGTTGAACCAGCCTTTTTTTATCTCAAAAGCATAGGATTATTGATCATGTTTTCACTATGTGTTGAGTAAACGCTAACCGTCACACCATTGCAAGTACGGGGCTTATCTCACAGACAAACGATTGCTTGTGATCATTTGATAAATCAAATGCAACTTTGATGATTTGTTACACATTCGATAGCGGATTATGGTGATCTATCCTACATAAATATGAAATCAGGCTGTCAGGTAAGTGTGGTTAATTTAAACTAGTTCAAGTTTTACTGCTCTTTCAGCACTTTAATCTTCAAGTCTGTCTATTCATACAGAGCAGTAATAAAAAGCAGTGGAAACCCAAAAAGTTCAAAAGGTATGACAATGAAGCAAGGCCTGATCGTAAAAAGCGCAATTAGCGCAGCAATTCTGGCAACTCTAGCTGGTTGTGCAACAGCACCACAACACGAGTGGGAAGCAGATAAAACGTATAAGCTGACAGTTCTTCACACGAATGACCACCACGGTCGTTTCTGGCAGAACAAATATGGTGAGTACGGTATGGCTGCTCGTAAGACTCTTATTGACGAACTTCGCGCTGAAATCGCAGCTGAAGGCGGTAGCTCGCTACTTCTATCTGGTGGTGATATTAACACGGGTGTGCCAGAGTCTGATCTACAAGATGCGGAACCAGATTTCAAAGGTATGAGCAAAATTGGTTACGATGCTATGGCACTAGGTAACCACGAGTTCGATAACCCATTAGAGGTGCTATTCAAGCAGAAAGAGTGGGCGAATTTCCCAATGCTTTCAGCGAACATCTACGACAAAAAGACTGGCGAACGTATGTTCCAGGCTTACCAGATGTTCAACAAGCAAGGCATCAAGATTGCTGTTATTGGTCTAACTACTGAAGACACTGCAAAAATCGGTAATCCAGAATTTATTGGTGGCATCGATTTCCGCGATCCAAAAGAAGAAGCGAAGAAACTGATCGCTGAACTTGAGAAAACTGAGAAACCAGATCTGATCTTCGCTGTTACTCACATGGGTCACTATGAAGATGGCAAACGTGGCGTAAACGCACCGGGTGACGTTGCGCTAGCTCGCTACCTAGACGAAGGTTCTCTAGACATGATCGTTGGTGGTCACTCGCAAGAGCCAGTATGTATGGAAGCGCCAAACGTTGTGAAGAAAAACTTCAAACCTTCTGACGAATGTAAGCCAGACATGCAAAACGGTACTTACATTGTTCAGGCTCACGAGTGGGGTAAATACGTAGGTCGTGCTGATTACGAATTCCGTAACGGTGAGCTTCAAATGGTGAGCTACGATCTAATCCCAGTTAACCTGAAGAAGAAAGTTGAAATTGACGGTAAGAAAGAACGCGTCTTTATCGAAGATGAAATCGCGCAAGATCAAGCGCTTCTTGATTTCCTACGTCCATACCAAGAGCAAGGCCAAGCTCAGCTAAACGTTAAGATCGCTGAGACAAACGGTAAGCTTGAAGGTGACCGTAACGTAGTTCGCTTCCAGCAAACTAACCTAGGTCGTCTCATTGCAACTGCTCACATGGAGCGTGCTAAAGCGGACTTCGCAGTGATGAACTCTGGTGGTGTTCGTGACTCAATCGAAGCAGGCGACGTGACTTACAAAGATGTACTCACTGTACAGCCATTTGCTAACATCCTGACTTACACAGATATGTCTGGTCAAGAAGTGCTGGACTACCTAAACGTAGTAGCAACTAAACCTGTGGATTCTGGTGCATACGCTCAGTTTGCGGGTATCTCAATGACAGTGGCAAACGGTGAAGTTTCTAACGTATTTATCGGCGGCAAACAGCTTCGTCTAGATGAAACTTACCGCTTTACAGTACCAAGCTATAACGCAGCTGGTGGTGATGGTTACCCTAAAGTGAGTGATCACCCAGGTTACGTAAACACAGGTTTCGTTGACGCTGAAGTACTAAAAGAGTACCTACAAGCAAACAGCCCTGTAGACGTAAACAAATACGCACCATCAGGTGAGATCGTTTACAAGTAAGTTGACGACAACGGATTATTATCTTTAATCTAAAGCGCCACTCTTCGGAGTGGCGCTTTTTGTTTCTATACCAGAACAGGAGGGAGTATGACTCCTGCAATCAATCTCGCGAAAAAGAAAAAGGTGGCTCACACCATTCATCAATATGAACATGACCCTCGAGCTGATAGCTACGGCCTAGAGGCTGCGGAAGTGCTAGGCCAAGACCCAGCCAAAGTTTTTAAGACACTACTATTTAGCCTCAACGGTGAAGTTAAGAATTTGGCTGTAGCAATTATCCCTGTCGATCAAAAACTTAATCTAAAGTTGGCAGCCAAAGCGGCGAAAGCGAAAAAAGCGGATATGGCCGATCCAGACATTGCTCAGAAAACGACTGGCTATGTGGTGGGGGGGATCAGTCCGTTGGGGCAAAAGAAAGCTCTACCAACGTTTATTCATGTTAGTGCTGAAGAGCAAGAGACCATGTGTGTCAGTGCTGGTAAGCGCGGCTTGGAAATAGAGTTGGCTCCCCGTGATTTGGCGATGCTGACTCGTGCTCAGTTTGTTGAGTTATGTATTTAGTAAGTTGGTCGTGAGGCGAAGGTCTGCCGTTGTGACTGCAAAAATGGCCAGCAGCTCTTGTGCTGACAGGATAAAATAATCGTCCATCTAAATAAAAGGGTTGGCGCAAAACGCCAACCCTCTCAATTTTTTTAACTCTCGACTCTTGAGTCTATTTCACTTCTTCTTCCATCTGGGCGTTATCCACAACATGGTTTTCGCCAAGATCTTTTGGTAGCAATAGGTTAAGAAGAATCGCAACGATACCACATAGGCTCACACCCTGAAGGCTAAATTCGCCAACACCGAAAGCCATACCGCCAATACCAAACACTAAAGTGATGGCGACGATGACTAGGTTACGTGATTTATGTAGGTCAACATTGTTTTTGATTAGTGTATTCAAGCCGACAGTAGCAATTGAGCCAAACAGCAGAATCATGATGCCGCCCATTACTGGCATAGGGATAGTTTGTAGAACCGCGCCCAACTTACCAACCAATGCCAAAACGATCGCTGCAATTGCAGCCCAAGTCATTATCACTGGATTGAATGCTTTAGTCAGCATGACGGCGCCAGTGACTTCTGAGTAGGTTGTATTTGGTGGAGCGCCAACCATAGAGGCGGCAATCGTCGCAATACCGTCACCAGTAATTGTACGGTGTAGACCTGGTTTCTTGACGTAGTTTTTACCAGTCACATTTGAGATTGCTAGCATGTCACCCACGTGCTCTACCGCAGGGGCAATGGCAACAGGAATCATAAATAGGATAGCGTTAATGTTGAACTCAGGGAAAGTGAAGTTAGGTAGTGCGAACCAAGCTGCCTGATGAACAGGAGTAAAATCAACAATACCGTAGCCGAGACTCAAACAGTAACCTACAACGATACCGCCTAAGATAGGAGTCAGCTTTAAAAAGCCTTTAGCGAAAACGCTTAGAGCGATAGTTGTAAGGAGTGAAGCCACCGAGATAACCAGTGAAGCGTTCGCATCAATCACTTGAGCACCGTCCACTTTACCTAGTGCCATATTCACTGCTACAGGCGCTAGACCAAGGCCAATAACCATGATCACAGGACCGACAACAACGGGTGGTAAAAGCTTATGGATGATTTCAACACCACGAACTTTAATCAAAGCACCCATCGCCACATACACACAGCCAGCAGCCATTAGGCCACCCATGGTTGCTGGAACGCCCCATGCTTGAACACCGTAAAGAATAGGCGCAATAAAAGCAAAAGAAGAGGCTAAGAAAATAGGAACGCTACGGCGAGTAATCATTTGGAAAAGTAGGGTACCGACACCGGCACCGAACAGTGCGACACTTGGATCTAAGCCTGTCAGTAGTGGTACGAGAACCAGAGCACCAAACGCGACGAAGAGCATTTGAACGCCTTGAATGGCATTTTTCATGTTGTCATTCCTTTAAGTAGCGAAGCGACGAGTAATGTAAATCACTCGACAAAAATAAAATTCGCGGGATTTTAGCATTATGCCAAACGTTTGCAATCTGAACTCGATCAAATATTTTGCGAATTACTCATAGATGGCCACTATGTATTCAAACGAGAAAGTCGAGTTTGACGACGATATCCTAGACCTTTAGTTGCTCCGACCCCGATAGTTGCTTATCATCGACCTTTAACGTGTAAAAAAACTGATGTTAGGAAGTGTATGCGCCAATTAGCTTTGCTCGTTTTGGGAATGATGGCTTCACCAGCGATGGCTCTGACCAATGTTGACCTATACCGTACTGAAGTTGTTCTAGACCAAACGGTTGAGAATGCCGATGCTCAAGCTCGTGCAGAAGGTATGAAAGAGGTGATTGTAAAAGCCTCGGGTGATCGTGAAGCGATTTCCAATCCTGTCGTTCAAAAAGCACTACAGCAAAGTGCCCAATATCTAGCCCAACTGAGCTATGGTCAGGCGAATGGTGAACAAACATTGCGTATGGGCTTTAGTGCTCCGCATATTCGTTCTTTACTAAGTCAGGCTCAGTTACCGATTTGGCCAGCAGCGCGCGCGAACTTATTAGTGTGGTTGGTTGAAGAAGGGCCGGCCGATAGAAACATTATTTGGGAACACTCTAGCTCTACAGTACTTACTCAAATGCAGGCTCAAGCCGAGAAACGAGGCTTACCGCTAACGGTGCCAGTCGGTGATTTTGACGATATCACAGGTGTTGCTGTTTCAGATCTGTGGGGTGGATTCATTCAGCCAGTCGGTCAAGCCAGTCAGCGCTACCCAGTCGATGCGGTGTTGGTAGTTCGAGCTCAAGGTAACAGTGTTCGTTGGACCTTATACGATCAAAAACCTGCAAGTATTGGCGTGACGCGCCAAGCTCCGTTGTCCGGCTCAAATAACGGATCAGATGCGGCTGACAAAATGATCAACCAAATCAGTGACTACTACGCGAAGAAGAGTGCCGTGGTGGTTGCAAGTGAGTCATCACAAGCAATTAAAGTACGTTTTACAGAACTAAATGATGCGGTTGGCTTCTTCACACTAGAGAACCAGCTCAAGAAGCTTAGCTCGGTGGCGTCCATTGATATCTTGAAAATTCAGGGCAACCAAGTGACCTTCAATGTTCATCTGCTTTCGACTGAGCAAGAGTTTGAACAGGAAGTCCGCCGTCTTGGTGATCTCGTTCAACGTGAAAGCGTGACGGATATGCCGCAAGTATTGACACCACAAGCACCACCAGTGGATAGCGAATTCGGGGCAGATTCAGCGACTCAAAGTAGCGACTCTGTCGTTCAAACTGAATCCGTTGTATCGTCTGAGGCTCAAGTGACCCCAGAGCCAGAAGTGATTGCGACAGAGATGATTCTAGTCTTTGAATGGCAGGGTAAGCCTTATCAGTACGTTGCGCCTGTCCCAGAGACTGAGCCGGGCCTTGATGCTGAAGGGGATAAAACGGTCAACGACGGCAGTGCCACTGTTATTCAATAGCAGCAAGAAAGGGTCTGATTATTCAGACCCTTTTTTTATTTCTATTTGTCTGCCTCAAATCGGGCTTTTTCTTCTTTTTCGACTTTAGATAAGCGCTTCAATTTCATCCCTAGCTCTTTACCTCTTGTACGGGCATAAAGAATGTTGCCAAAGAATGCAATGGTAGTCAGGAGTAACTCGACCACCGCCAGCCAACGTTCCCCATCATCGATATAGAGAATGGTAAAACCATGCAGGAAGTAGAGCATAAGAACAAAGTTGGCCCAAGCGTGCGTGTATGGCTTACCGGCCAAAATGCCGGGGAGGGGAAGCAAGAGTGGGATTGCCCAAGCTATCGCCAATGTTGTACTGCCAATATGAGGATGGGGTGACAAAGAGAGCTGCCACAGTGCGATCCATGCCAACAGTGCGAGATTGCCAAACAAGGCCAACAGACGATACAGCTTCGTTGTGGGTTGCATCTCTTGCATATTTAGTGGTCCTTCATTTTTAAAGCGGTTTGCGCGAGGCGCTTGCCAAGTTGTTGAGAGAGTTCTATTTCATCGTCACTGAGTGCCGAGTTAGAAGTGCTCACCGACGTAGCCCCATAGGGAGTGCCACCTGACTGTGTAGAATGAAGCTTAGGCTCAGAATAGGGAATGCCTAAGATCATCATGCCGTGGTGAAGCAAAGGCAGCATCATGCTTTGCAGCGTTGTCTCCTGACCGCCATGCATGCTGGAGGAGGAAGTAAATACGCAAGCTGGTTTATCGATGAGATCCCCAGATACCCACAAAGGCGTGGTCTTATCCCAAAAGTGTTTAAGCGGAGCCGCCATATTGCCAAACCAAACTGGACTTCCCATCGCCAAACCGTCGCACTGTTTAAGCTCATTCAGGGTGATGGTTGGATCGGCGGGATCAGAGTACGAAGATTCCAGCTCATCAACGGTTCTTAGTACCGCTTCACACTGTGGGATGGATTCCACCCCACGTGCTATTTGTCGCGCAATCGCTCGTGTTGAGCCGTGGCGACTGTAATAGAGAATAACGATTTGGCAGCTCATAGAATATCGAGAACTTGCTCCGGTGGGCGGCCATGTTTCGCTTTGCCATTCGCAACCACAATTGGACGCTCAATCAGTTTCGGATTTTCGGTCATCGCTTTGAATAAGGTCTCATCGTCTGCTGACTTGAGATCAAGCTCTTTATAGATGTCTTCTTTCGTGCGCATCATGTCACGGACGTCAGTGAGTTCAAGCTGAGACATCAGTGTCTTCAGTTGGTCAACACTTGGTGGTGTTTCTAGGTAAGTGACAATCTCTGGCTGAAGACCACGCTCTTCCAACAAAGCAAGAGTCTGACGGCTTTTTGAGCAACGAGGGTTGTGATAAATCACGACTGACATAGAGTAATCTCCATTTAATTATTGTAGTGCTAAGAAACGGTCACGCTGAACCATTAGCTGGTCGATTCGAGCATCGTATCTTGCTTGTTTTAAACTGCCAAGCTCTGCGAGTTGACTAGCTTGTGTATAGTATTGGATAGCTTTGTTCCAGTTCGCTTTCAAAGCGAGAATCTCTGCGCGCGCAGCGAGATCCTCATCGCTGAACCCTAAGTGGATGCTTGCTTCAGATAATAGGTGCCAACCATTCACATCATTTGGATTGTCATGGGTATAGCGTTGCAGAACTTTTACCGCTTCAGCATTTTTGTCTTGTTTAAGCAGTGAATTCGCGTAGTTAATAGAAATCACCGCATTGTTGGGAGCGGCTTGCAACGCTTTCAACAGCATGGCTTCGGCTTTGTCGGCTTTGCCCTGAGCAATATAGAGATCTGACATCGCATCAAGGTAGAAGCGATTGTTCGGTTGCTGTTCAAACAGCTTATGAAGGATCGTACTCGCTTGATCCAGCTCCTTGTTATCAAGGTGCACTAACGCTTTGCCGTACTGAAACGCGACCTGAACACTTGGAGCGGCCTTTTTTTCTACACGATTAAACCAATCTTGTGCAGCCTTCGCATCGATACCAGCGTAGCGGGCAACAATTCGCGCACGAGCGAGGTGGTAGTCCAATGATGGATCGACTCTTGTGGCGGGATAATTTTGAGCACGAGCTCGGGTATCGGTAATACGATCTTCTGGCAGTGGGTGGGTGAGTAGCATCGGCGGTGGTTTACTCGCGTAACGATACTCTTCTGCTAGACGCCCAAAGAAACGCGGCATGGCGTTGACATCAAAGCCTGCTTTCGAAAGGGTATTGATACCAAAGCGGTCAGCTTCTTTTTCGTTGCTACGGGTATAGTTTATTTGGCCTTGAATACTACCAGCGGTTGTCGCGGTTATCGCAGCGATGCCTGCTTCTGGTGCTGCAATAGCCAGTAAAAGTGAACCGGCAAGAGCGGCCATTGTTGCAGGAGAGCGTCTTGCTTGCTCCTCCATGCTTCGTGCTAAGTGCCGCTGAGTAACGTGCGCAATCTCGTGAGCAACTACCGAGGCAAGTTCACTTTCGCTCTGAGCATGAAGAAACAACCCAGAGTGTAGCGCGACGTAACCACCAAAAAACGCGAAGGCGTTGATGTTACGATCACGAATCATAAAAAAGGTAAACGGGGTTTTCACGTCAGAGGCATTGGCGACCAAGCGATGTCCCAAACTGTCGATGTACTCGTTGAGCACGGGGTCATTAACGATCGGTTTACTGTTGCGTAGCATACGCATATAGGCGTCACCATACTGCATTTCTTGGGCAATGGTGAGCGTGCTGCTTGCGGTAGTGCCAATATCCGGAAGATCAAGGTTGTTGGCCAGTGCAGGAGCAGGAGCGATTAAAGCGGCTGCAACAGACAAGCAGGCCAATGAACGCATACGTTTAAACATATATTAAAGATGATACCCCGTTGATTTATAAATCACTAAGTGGTTTATTTTAGTCAGTTGACCATACGCTTGGACACTCGAAAAGTAAGATGGTTTCTCGGTCACGTCAGAGAACAGTGCTAAGGTTCCTACTTCGTCGTTTGGCCGCTGTGAGCTGATCATTACTATTTGCACTGACGGTTGGAAAAAAACACTATACAATATCTAACCGTAATATTAAGCATCGGGCGAGAGAATGGAACCTAATATTTTGGATTTACGCCAAGAGCGGTGCCCCATGGCGCTTTTACTTGCGAAGCGTCACACTAAAGGGCTGAATCCCGGTGACAACGTTCAAATTCTGATCAGTGATAGCAGTTCAATGAATGATATTACCCGTTTTCTTAAAAAACATTTGTTTCAATTGAATTGTGAACAAATGAATGGTTATTACTCTATGCAAGTGACTAAGGAATTGTATTGAATGTTTGAAATGGTGAGTCGTTGGTATAAACGACGTTTTTCTGATCCACATGCAGTGAGTCTTGTAGCTATTCTTCTATTTGGCTTCATTACCATTTATTTCTTTGGCAACCTTATTGCGCCTTTGCTTGTTGCGATTGTCTTGGCTTACTTACTTGAGTGGCCTGTGGTGCAAATGTCGCGTTTAGGTATTCCGAGGACACTTGCGGTGATCTTGGTGATTTTGGGTTTTACCAGCTTAATGCTCGTCGCGATTTTTGGTCTGGTTCCAACGATCTGGCAGCAGGTAGGCAACTTAATTAACGACATTCCGACCATGTATGTTGGACTACAAGGTTTCATTGCCGAAATCCCACAACGATACCCAGAGCTGGATAGCTTCCAGATTGTAGAGTCAGTGGTTACCAACGCAAAGAATCAAGTGATTGGTATGGGTGAAAGCGTTGTTAAAGGCTCTTTGGCTTCTCTCGTCAGTCTTGCGACCTTAGGGGTCTATCTTATCCTAGTGCCGCTGTTGGTTTTCTTCTTACTTAAAGATAAAGAGGAAATGATTGAGATGGCGAGTGGTGTTTTGCCGCGCAATCGCCGCTTGGCGACCAAAGTGTGGCACGAGATGAATGAGCAGATCTCAAACTACATTCGCGGTAAGGTAATGGAAATCCTAATCGTCGGCAGTGTCAGCTATATCACTTTTGCACTACTGGATCTGCGTTATTCAGTATTGCTGGCTGTAGCTGTCGGCTTCTCGGTACTTATACCTTATATCGGTGCTGCGGCAGTGACTGTGCCTGTCGCGATAGTCGGCCTTTTCCAATGGGGATTAACGCCTCAGTTCTACTGGTTACTTGTGGCATACGGCATTATTCAGGCACTAGATGGCAACGTGCTGGTTCCTGTGCTTTTTTCTGAAGCGGTCAACCTGCATCCTGTCGCGATTATCGTCGCGGTTTTAGTCTTTGGTGGACTATGGGGGTTCTGGGGGGTCTTTTTTGCCATCCCGCTGGCGACTCTGGTTAAAGCTGTATGGAATGCATTGCCAAGCCACGATGAAGAAATACCCGTATAAATAAAGATTTAGTGAAATCGGTTACATAAAAAGCCCCGAAGAAAATGTTCTCGGGGCTTTTTATTTGTGCAGTTGTTGGCATTTTCGTCTGTTGTGGAATTTACTTAATAGAGAAAATGTAGGAAATTTCTTAAGTAAACGTTAAGTCGGGCGATAACTATAATTACAACAATAACTATAAGTTTGCTATCAAATTGAGGGAACCTATGAGATTTAGCCAAAAAATCGTTGCTGCTTCGTCTGCACTGCTATTGGTCACCGTTACACTGCTGTCTATTCAACAATTACGTACTGTTAAAAATGAAGTTGAAGATCTGGTTGATACTAGCCTGACCGAAATGGTTAAAGGTGTCAGTAATACGGTGGTATCAGAAATGGAGAGTAAGAAGTCTCTTGCTCAATCCACCACCGAAGTGATCGAGCTTGATCCACAGAATCGCCAACTGGTGAAAGAGATTCTAGAAAAGCCAAATCTAAAAAGAAGTTTCCTTGCGGTAGGCTTCGGCTATGAAGCGGATGGTTTTGTCGTTGAGAATGACGATGGTTGGGAAGCCGGCCCTGACTATGACCCGCGTGTTCGCCCTTGGTTTAAGGATGCGAAAGCGCAAGGTCGTTTAGTGGTTACTGACCCTTACGTTGACGTCTCTTCCAAGAAAGTGATCATCTCTATTGGTACTCCAGTGAAAGAGAATGGTCAGTTTATGGCAGGTATGTTCTACGATATGGAGCTCAGTGGATTGGCCGACCTTGTAAACAGCATCAACCTTCTTGATGCGGGTTATCTGTTTATCGTCACAGCGGATGGCACTACTATTGCTCACCCTGATACGGCGAATAACGGCGAGAATCTAACCAAGTATTTACCACAAGCTAAAGTACAAGAAGGCACTCAGAGACTCGAACAGGACGGTGTCCAATTGATGGTACGCTTCCAGAAAGTCCCTTCAGAGACCTGGTATATCGGTGCGGTTGTGGATGAAGAGATCGCCTTTGCAGCCATTTCAGACATGCGTAACAGCTCAATTATCTATGTGGTTATCGGTGTGATCTTGAGTGTGGTTGTATTGAGCTTCTTGATCAAAGTACTGATGCGTCCATTAGCAACACTTAACGAAGCGATTAAGGATGTAGCGTCAGGACAAGGAGATCTGACTAAACGTCTAGATACCAACACCGATAAGGAATTTGCTGAACTGGCGGGAGGGTTCAACACCTTTACCGAAACCCTGCAGAAGCAGATTCAGCAATCTAAAGCGATTGGTGCTGAGATATTGCGCGGCACCGAAATGACAGTACAAGGCTCTCAACAGTCGGCTGCGGCAATGCAAAGTCAGCTCCATGAACTTGAGCAATTGGCTACCGCAATGCATGAGATGGCGGTGACGGCAACGGAAGTCGCAAACAACGCTCAAGGAGCGGCAGGTGCAGCCAAAGAAGCCGATGATGCAACCCAAGATGGTTCATCTGTTGTGAGTGCCACGACCGCATCGATCGATATGCTGTCTGCTCGTATCGACCAAGCTGTCGAAGAGGTTCAGGGATTAGAGTCTGCGACTGCGAATATCGAAACCATTCTAAAGGTTATCAACGATATTGCTGACCAAACTAACTTACTTGCTTTGAACGCAGCAATCGAAGCGGCGCGTGCTGGTGAGTCGGGTCGTGGTTTTGCCGTGGTGGCAGATGAAGTACGTACTCTAGCGCAGCGCACTCAGGAATCAACCACTGAAATTCGCAGCATGATTGAACAGCTTCAAGCAGGTGCTAGCTCGGTATCGGCGGCAATGAATGAGAGTAAAAACACTGCGATTGATGCCGTAGACAAAGCGCAAGCTGCCAACGGTGCATTGGAACGTATCCGTGAGGCCATTCAGCGTATCTCTGATATGAACATGCAGATTGCATCCGCAGCGGAAGAACAGAGCCTCGTAGCGGAAGAGATCAATACCAATACGGTTAAGATTAAAGATTTGTCTACTCAGGTTGCCGATGCAGCCGAAGAAGCCAATATGGCGATGCAGGTTCAGACTGAGAATGTACGTGAACAGGATGCGATTCTGAACAAGTTTATCGTTTAGAGTCGAACTGCAACAAAAACGCCAGCGAGTTCGCTGGCGTTTTTATTTGGATTTTGACGTTTCTCCAAGCACACACTTGTCATAAAAAATTTTGGTAATGCTATAAAAACAATCGAATTGTCATGCACTTACACTTTAGTTAGGATTGATATTTATCTAACAGATTGATCTTATCTCTCATCATAACAGCCAGTAAATCAATGTCTTGTTTTAATCCAGATACTTGGCCAAGCATGATTTTGTATTCAGTCACAATAATAGCTTGAGTTAGGTCATCCATATCTAAACACAACGCAGCGCCCTTTAACTTATAAAGAGTTCTTTCAAGTTTTGGTAAGTCACTTTTATTCTCAACCAACAACTTAATGTCGTCTTGGAAGCAAGCGATAGTAACTTCATTAAGCCTTTTTACTTCTTCATTATTACAAACTTCTAACCAATACATAAGAGGTACCTTATTGCTTTTATACACCATCAAAAATTTCTGATGACGCGAAACTCACACTATTTAAGTTATCTAGATAGTTGTCGAAACCTTCATAAAGTACCCTCTCTATTGTATTGTTTTTTTCGTTAATAATTTCTTTTGTTAATGAAACACTTTCTTCTTTAAACGCTAAAAAATTCACTGCAACCAAAGAGGTTATAATGGCTACGATTAATAAAATTAATGTTGTTAATACTTGAAATTTGAACTTATCCATTTTCCCTGGCTTCTTCTGTTTATATATGATCTAGCCCAGATACGATATGTAAAAATCATCACTGGCTAAATTGGTTTTACTACCAAGTTTAATTATTTGATGCGTTCCTTTTGGTGCGATTTTCTATCGTTCATCATTGATTTTAAATCTTGCATTTTGAGATTTAAAATCTCTATGTTGGTGTATATTTCTTCCATAATCGATTCTAGCACCTGTTCTCTACTCAAGTCTGATGCCACTAAGCTATTAACCCATTCCTGAGTCTCGATTAGATTTTTTCTATTCTTACTATTCTTACTATTCATGCACTCTCCCATGATTTAAAAGTATCAATAGCAGTTGTAGTTCTAAGCCATATGATGTCCTGAATATAACAAGCTTCTTTCCATGATGCGTGTAGGAGTATGTGTGTTCATTTGTAGGGTTAATCTTGTTTTGTTTGTTATCTAGTTTTTTTGGTTAAATCGATGGAACGAAATCAAGAAGCTACAATCCAAACGGCATCCCCTCATCAATCGCCGCAGTCTCATGCCTAAACCTCGTTACAAAACAACTAACTGGAAGCAGTACATAAAGCCTTAATCCCCAGCGGTTTGTGGACCTTTTTTTGTTGATGAGGAAAAACATTCTCTTTATCGGATACTGCAATGCATCGCGTAAAACAGCGCCTACCATGTCTTCTAATCGAATTATGTAATGACAAAGCCTAGATTCATCGAAAGTTATTTGTCGAAAACCAACGAATAGAGATTTTTAGGACAGTTGCCTTCTTTGATAAGTGACTAAAGAATATTCTTACATAATTTACCCAAAACATCTGACATACGGAATAAATAAAAATAATTACTATGGCGGCCTAACATTATCGTTAGTAACAAATTGCTCAAGAGGCTTCTATGAATAAAAAAATTAATTCTCTATTGTTTGTCACATTACTATCTGCATCCCATCTTACGTATGCCAACCAAGGACAAATCACTTTAATGGGTAGTGTTACCACACAAACTTGTGAACTGTTTGTCGCTGGCGCTGATGCATCAGGCAACGTGGTAGAACTAGGTGTGGTTCCAGTGAACGGAGTAGGCTCTGAAGTCTCGTTTGAACTAAAGCCAGATCCTACTAGCTCATGTGCTTCATTAACAGGCGCTAACATGCTTGGAGCAGACGTTACTTGGGGTGGCTCTGCTCTTAGTGGGGAAGGTATAAGAAATGAAAACGGTAGCGCGGTAGGCTCAGTCGTAGAGCTGACGGCAAAACCAGCAGCGGGCTCTACAGTGATTAACTCCCTGAATCCGACTGTCGCATTTGCTGCAAGTGAAGCAACGGGGGCTGCTGCATCAATGGCTTTCTCGGCCAAACTGAAAGCAGGAGCTACGGCTGGTACGTACGCTAGTACTATATCGTACACAGTGGCATATAAGTAAATAATATAGGTGCAGCGAGCTTGAGAAAACTCCTCGAGCTCGCTGATTTGGAGGCAAGCTTTGTTGATTCGGCTTCTAACGATACTTATATTATTTAACATAAGTATGACACACGCAAATGAATATCGAGAAAACACTTCATATTTTGATTTGTCCCAAATAGAAAATGAATTATTCAAGCAATACTTATCGAATGATTTTGAGCTATTTCAGGGCGATAACATCCTCGATGTCTATGTCAATGGTGAATATATAGGTAGTCATAGTTTTATTGTAAGAGATTTTGAAATAAGCAAAAAATCAATTTGCTTTGATTTAAAATGGTTAGAGTCAAATAGAGCTCTACGCGGGATTAACTATCAGGAATATTATGTTCAATATTACAATGAGAAATACGACTGTTATTATCTAGCGCTAGAAACACACACGCAATTGCAAATAGATGCACATCATGCGCAAATTAAATTAAATATACCACAAGCCTACTTTAAGAAAGATGAAGAAATAACTGACTATGATTTTGGCATTAACGCTGTCAGGATGTCATATCATGGATCTATTTATGACGGTTTCAAAGGTGATCTAGATTACTTTGGCGATGCTGATTTTACAATTAACTATAATAAATGGGTCGCTAGCCTTAAAGTGTCAATGGATAAGAACTCGATGTATTTTTCTTCGGCTAGTGCATACCAAGCAATTCCAAGTATACAATCATATTTGTCAATCGGACAATTACAGTCTACAAGTGAAATGAATAACTCATTTAGTTTCCTTGGTTTGGACCTGTCGAGCTCAGAAAGCATGAAAAATTCTAGTTGGGTCGGTTACTCCCCAATTATTTCAGGTAATTTAGATAGTTCTTCAGTAATTAAAGTTTTCCAAAATGGAGTTTTACTACTTCAAGATAAATATCCATCTGGTCCTTATGTTATCACGAATCTTAGACCTGTATCTACCGGTGATATTGAGGTCGTAATATATGATGAGCAAGGGGGAAGACGTACAGAATTATATCCTGTAACCATTATACCTGAGCTAATGAGACCAAATTCAAGTGATTATAGTATTTCGCTAGGCTACAAACAGAGCTCACTAAGTTTGGAAAATATTAATGTTAAAGATGAACCATTATTTTTAAGTGCTGGATATTATCAAGGTAGCGACTACATCACTTGGGGAAGTGAAATTTTATTGAGTGACGGATACTTATCGGGTGGACTCTCTTTTTCTTCACAATTCGGTAGCGTAGGAGCAGTTTCTACATTTATAAATCACTCAATTTATGTTGATGAAAATAAAAATAAAAAGAGAGGGAACTCTTTTAATATAAAATATTCTAGATCGCTGGGTGACGTAACAAATCTTCAATTGTTGAGTTACTACTACAAAGATGAGGACTACCTGAGCTTTTCTGATTATGGCTATATATTGAATAAGTATGACAAGCCAAAATCGCGTTATGAGGGGAGAGTATCTTCAAGAATACTTGAATCAAATATTTCGGCATCGCTATGGAACGAGAGTTATTGGGGCCAAGAGTACAATAAACAAGGGGTCACAATTTCAAGTTCGATGAAAATTTACGACGTTCAAACATCGGTCAATGCAAGTTATTACGAAGATAATATTGGTGACTCATTCCTCCTGACAGTAAATTTAGGACTAACAAATGATAACGGAAACCAGATGTATAATTTATCCTCGTCATTTAGTGAAGATAGAATAAGTCGAACCGTTTCTGCATCCTTTGTCGACGGTGATAGGAACTCTACAAATCTATCCTACTTTGATAATGAATATACAAAGCGATTTTCAATGCGACATCAAGCACGAAATAATATATCGAATTATTCGCTATCCACCTATTATGAGGACCATGGAAATGGTGAATCAGATTATCATTTTAGTGGTTCTGTAAGAGGGAACGTATACTGGACCGAGAAAACTGGGGTAGGACTATCATCAACGAATCAAGAAACCTTGGCTGTCATCGAAGTTGAGGATCTGCCAAACGTACGTATCAAAAGAACGATTACAAATAAAAACGGCATTGCACTTGTCTCATTACAACCATATGCCACAAATAGAATTGACCTCGATTATCGAAATATAGAGACTGACGTAGATCTATCAGATAGTTCATTTGAATCTAAACCTGTAAGAGGTGCGGTAGTATATAAAAAATCAAGTGTTACACCTGTCTATAACTACTACATTAATATAGTTGGAGAGAATGGTATTTTAAAAAATGGAGCCAAAGCAATAGATAGTAAAGGCAAGCAAATTGGATATGGTAATGGGAACCTCATCATTATTACAGCCAAGGAGCTCAATCAAGTAGTATATATTGAGGGGGCTTTAGGTGAGAATTGCAAGATCGACATGACACAGTTGAAGGTAAACATAGATAAAATTCAAAATGCGAGGTGCATAAATTGATGCGTATATCATTATTTTTTATAATTTCCACAATCTCTATGTATAGTCAAGCTGCTTTTGTATTAGATAGTACTAGGTATATTTTCGATGAAAGTGACAAGTTGTTGAGGTTAAATATTATCAATAAATCCGAACAAAGAACCGCTGGCGTGGTTAGCATAAATAGTGATATTAAAAGTGATGGACAAGATAGTCCAGTAATTGTTGCTTCTCCTCCAGTATTTAAAATAGATAGTGGAAAGGCACAAGCTGTCAGATTGAAAATTTTAAACAAAGAAAGTTTAGCTAAGGATATAGAGAGCTTATTTTGGATTGAAGCGCAAGAAATTCCTATTATTCAGAACTATTCAGCTAACTCGCTGGTGATAAGTATGAATACGAAGGTAAAGTTATTTTATAGACCGTCATCCATCTCTAAGAATAGGTACTTGGCAGAGCAATTAATTTATTTTATCAATAATAAAAACTCTATAACACTATACAACCCTACACCTTTTCATTTTGCTCTTACAAAGATGACAATTCATGACAGTAATAAAGACATACTGGCTCCGGATAGTGTTGTAAGTGACCTCGCTGTCTTTCCACCGTTTAGCGAAGTTACTTGGTCACAAGAAGGTGTTACGTCGATAGATTCATTGACTATTAACGCAATAGATGACTGGGGTGCGACCAAGAGCTACACGATAACAGGAAGACGATAAAATGATTCGATTGATTACTCTTGCATTCTTGATAGTTATATCTTTACCTAGCTACGCTACTTGTGGGGCAAATGCAGATGATACAATTCATAAGATTATATGGATCGCAGATGAATATCTAAACTATGAGGCTGATATTTCAACTTTCAATAGCATACCTATTGGAACTGAACTAATGACAACTCGATTAAAAGCATCTCAGACGAGTGATCCTAGCAAGTTTTTATTAACTTGTAATACTAGAGATAATTTTTATGCTTCAGCCCTTGGGCATCCATATTCACTTTATCCCATAAGATTTGATGGTAGTGTTGTATATAAAATAAACGATTATCTGGCAGTAAAAACACGAGTGGACTTTAAAACTTACCGATTTGGAAGAATTAACTTGGTGACTTGTAATGTCACGCCAGGAGGCGCTTTATGTGCAAGGGATGTTTCAGCAATTCATCCTGTAGCTTTAGTTACTACACTGATAAAAACTGCCCATACTCCCCAAACTTTCACCAAAGTGATACCAAACAAAGATATTTTCAAATTAAGTGTTAGTAGTGGCAGTCTTAGAACTAGTTCAAGCAGACGGTGGCCCGGAGGCACTATTAAGATATATAACTCTATTGAAACGCCAAGGCTATCGTTTAATAATGAAAATATTATTCTTTCTGGTACCACTACTGATAGCAACCCTAAGACTAAAGAAATCAACTTTTTCAATATATTTAACCCAAATATAGTTGATATCGATAGCTCTAGGTATTCTATTTCTTTCACGGCTGACAATACTCTCTCTACTACCATAGGTAGGTTAGGTGATGCATTTTACGCCATTAAGCATACTTCCGCTAATGTAGATGTGCCGCTAGATGGAACTGAATTTCCACCGGAATTGGTTCCTTCAATCCCCGCAAATAGTGAAGAGAATATTCCGTTACTAATTACTACAAATTTCTTTGGTACACAACCAGGTATTAAGCGGTCAACGATTGTTGTGACTTTAACAGTGAAGTAAACTAACATGAATAAGCTATTCCACACTACTTTATCGTTGATGATATATATGATGTTATCGTCAGCATATGCAAGCGATGGTTATATTGGCGTAAAGTTTAATAAATTTGTTCCGAAAGATGATGACTTGGCATTAGTCTCGAATTCTGGATTCTCTTATGGGCTGCTTTATGGTTCCAGAATATATGACCGTGTGGATATCAATCTGACTTTAAGTAAGCTACCTTCAGTGGCCGTAGATAATATATATGATATTGGTGCAGCATTTAAGTTTGATATGTTTGATATTAGGGAAAACCTCACTGCTTACACATCGTTGGGGATAGGCCATGCTTCCCCTAACAATAGATTTGACTCTTTTTACCCTAAATTAACCTTAGGCCTTACGTATTTCTTTGACAGCAATTCCAGAATTTCTTTTGGTTATCAATACGATCAACCTAGAGAGGATGGACATACGATGGACTACCTCTCATCTTTTATTGAATTCAGTTATAATTTGAACTCTAAACAAAGGGAAAGTAATGAGATAATTAAAGAGTCAAAAACCATCGCCTTCGAAGGAAATGACCACCAGTACGAAAGTTATGTGAAGGAAAATGTTTTTTCCGAGCAAACGGGTTATGTGTTATTTCCTAAAAATTCATCATATTACAGTGCTGAAGAAAACAGCAAGGTAATAAAATTTTTAAACAGTGTTGATAGAAGTAAGATACTTAATATAGTTGTGACTGGGCATACCGATTCTAATGGAGATGACTCTTACAATTTACTTATGAGCAAAAAAAGAGCGTACCGTGTTGCAGATTTAATTGTGAATCTAGGCTTAGAGGATGAATTGACTAGTGTCAACTTTGAAGGAGAGAAAAATCCTCTGGTTGAAAACGATACTGAGGAAGGTATGGCCACTAATCGCCGTGTTGAAATCAAAATTATTTACTCAAATGATTAGTAGAAAAATATGCGTTATTGCTCAAGAAAGCTAGAATATTAAAAATGCAACATATTGCTAGCCGTTAACTTTCGACGATTATATCTAATCCTATAAACTTATTTATAGCTTTGACAATCGCCATGATTCCGTTCATCTGAGCATAATAATATTTCAAGGCCAGTTTTTCGCTAGTTAGTCATTTATTTAAGGGCATTGCAGTCTCATGCCGACCACAGTCGTTCACTGTATGAAACCGTGTTAGCAAATAACGAAGTACTTTAAGCCTCGGTTACGTTAGATAAGCTCAGCAAGGCCCTTTTTCAAATTAAAGTGTCAGATCTAGTCGGAACTAATGCACATTAGCGTCTGTCTTGCCACAAAGCTATTTTGACTTCTGGTTTAGGTAATCTAGTACCACTTCATGGTGATCTTTGGTTTTGAATTTTTGGAATACATGTTCGAGGTTACCAGCTTCATCAATTAGGAAACTGGTTCTAACAACTCCCATATTTTCACGGCCCATAAACTTCTTAAGTTGCCAAACACCGTACTTTTCACAAACAGCGTGTTCTTCATCGGCTAGCAACGTGAAGTTCAGCTCTTGCTTATTGATAAAGTTGGTTAGCTTTTTTGGGGCGTCAGGGCTGACGCCAAGAACTACAACATTGTGATCATCCAGTTCAGCTTTATTGTCACGTAATCCCTGAGCCTGAACGGTGCAGCCTGGTGTTGAAGCGCGTGGGTAGAAGTAGAGCAGTACTTTTTTTCCTTGAAGCTCAGATAGTGTCACTGGGTTATTGTCCTGATCATTCAGGGTAAAATCTGGTGCTGTTTGTCCAGTTTCAATTGCCATCGGTTTTTCCTTACTTTCTAATATATTATATCCGCCGTAGAGTGAACCCCTACGCCGTGTTTTGAGCCTTTATTTTGTTAGTGTGCGTCCATCACATCAAAGCCGAACGTTCATGACACGCCTTATTGACTATTTTTTATGAAATTAAGTGAGCCTTGTACCTCTAGGTCACGGCAAAGCGTGTCGAACTCTTCTTGTAATTGCATCAGGTTACACTCGGACCCAACGGTAGCCGTGATGGCAATGTGAAATTGATCTGACGCCGCATCGATTTTGGCTTTATCTATGGTCTGAGCACTGAGCGAGGATAAACCGATCTCTTTTTGAGCAAAAAAGTGAGTAAATTTTTCCGTCAGTCCAGGCTTATCAGCCGATTCTACAAACACTTCAAGTGTGTAGGCGTTTTCTAGATAAGCGTGAGTAGATGTACGTTTCATTATCGTGATCAGATCATGCTCTTGACCAAGCAGGGGAAGGGTCGTTTCTACCCGAGTGATGGCAGCATTGTTACCTGAAAGTAACATAATGAGAGTAAATTCATTGCCGAATAGGGCGATACGACTGTCAACAATATTGCATCCAGACTGAGTGACTAGGTGTACAACTTGGTTGCAGACACCCGGGCGATCTGTTCCTACCGCAGTAATCACTAGATGTTGAGTCATAGGTTCACTTTTATCAAAGTTGTTTTTATTAATGAGAGAGCTTAGCACAGAAGCGAGTGAGAAAAATGCGCCAGACAACGCTTTTTGTTACCGAATTGAGTCTGCTTTAATCGGATCGACAACGAGCACCGAATTCTTCACTTAGTACTGACACGGTAGAAAATAGAAGGAGTATGTTGGCAGAGTTCTAACATCCAATAAATATTCATTCATTTAGGTGATTTAAGCGCATCTAAGTGCTTGTCTTTATCAATCGCCTTACAGTACCATGCGATAAGTATCTAAATTAGGGAGAAAGACATGTTTTCAGGAAGTATTGTAGCGTTAATTACACCGTTTAATCATGATGGCGAAGTAGATTACGTGAGCCTGAAGAAGCTGGTGGAGTACCATATTGCAGCGGGCAGCGATGGCATCGTAGCAGTCGGTACGACCGGTGAATCGGCAACGCTGACTATTGAAGAGCATGTCAAGGTCGTGACGAAGTCGGTCGAATTTGCTGACGGGCGAATCCCTATTATTGCTGGAACGGGTGCAAATGCAACGCACGAGTCTGTCACATTCAGCCGTCTACTAAACAACTCAGGGATTGCAGGTTGTTTAAGTGTTACGCCTTACTACAACAAACCAACGCAAGAAGGTTTGTACCAGCACTACAAAGCCATCGCAGAAGAGAGCGATGTACCACAAATTTTGTACAACGTACCAGGCCGCACTGCGGTAGACTTACTGCCAGAAACAGTGGCGCGTTTGTCTGAAATCGAAAATATTGTTGCACTTAAAGATGCGACAGGCGATTTAAGCAGAATTGCAATTCACCGTGAACTTTGTGGCGAAGATTTTATCTTACTAAGTGGTGACGACCTAACAGGTTTGGAATTCGTTAAACAGGGCGGCAATGGTGTTATCTCGGTAACCAATAACATTGCAGCCGCAGACATGGCGAAAATGTTCAAACTGGCTCGTGAAGGTAAGTACGAAGAAGCGGAAATTATTAACCAACGCTTGATGCCTTTACATAAAAACCTGTTTATCGAGTCGAACCCAATTCCAGTCAAGTGGGCAGCGCATAAACTAGGCCTGATTGAACATGGTAGTTTGCGTCTGCCACTGACAGAGCTATCTGAAAGTGCTCGCCCGACTGTGGCTCAAGCAATGACGGAAGCTTGCATTTGCTAAATTTGAATATGGATGGCCGGAGCAATGCTTCGGCTTACAAGTATCAGGAGTTTCAATGAAATTGTCTCACCAGCTAGTCGTCAGTTCACTAGCTGTTTTTGTTTTAAGTGCATGTTCAGGCAGTGCGACACAACGTCGTCAGGCTAAGGATGACTTTGAATACTTAAATACGGCACCGATGCAAGAGTGGAAGTTGGCTGAAGGGGCAACTCCGCAGTTTTACACTAACTATCAAATTCCTCAGGGGGAGTTTTCTGGTGGTGTGGGTAAAGAGGTTGATATTCGTCCTCCTCAGCAGGTATTAGAATTGATTCCGGGTGCAAGAGCTGAACGTAGGCGCGGTGAAACGACACTTTGGCTACTCCGTGAAGATGAAGTTGAGAAAGTTTGGCAAACCGCAGAGAAGATGCTGCAAGAGCGAAACATAGCGATTCGCGAACAGACTTCAACACGTATAGAGACGGATTGGGTAAGCTGGATGTCTGAAGACGAGGACGTTGAGCTTGGCGCACGTTACCAAATTGAGCGCGTCGTTGCTGATGGCCGTCATGGCTTTCGTATTTCTCTAATTGATTGGCGTGAAGCAGGTAAAAAGCTACCTGTTACTGCTACTAACAAAGAACGTTACAACGCGCTGATGACTAACTTAGTCACGGCTCGTTATGACCTAGACTTACGTGAAGAAGCAGCTCGTAAAGCAGAACAGTTAGTGAAGCAGATCCCGATCACAATGGGTTCAGACCGCAGTGGCTTCCCTGTTATTATTGCTCGAACTCAATACAACGTACTGTGGAACCGTCTACCGACTCTTCTGCCGACTATGGGCTTTACTCTTGAAGAGCGTAACCAATCTCAAGGTACGGTCAAAGCGAAGTATGCGGCACCTGATGATAAGTTCTGGAACGATATTGGTGTCAAACCAATTGGTCTAAACTCTGGGACTTACACCTTCCTATTTGGTGATCTTGGTAACCGTACTTCAATTAACGTGACCGATTCATCTGGTAAGCCAGTCGAAGCAAAACTGCTTGAAGATATGGTGCCAGTGTTGGCTGCGGTTGTTGAAAAACAAGCGCGGTAATACCGATTGTTCCCAATAAAAAAGCTGACCTAAGGTCTAATGCTTGTCAGTTAAGAAGCATTTAACACCTTTTTGAAGGCCTAGTCGCGTAGCGACTGGGCCTTCTTTTTACCACTCTTGGGTAGCTCCTATCTCGCCTTTCTGGCAGCGTAAAACTCTCAGCCATATCGAGTATGTAGTTCATT
>NZ_JATABH010000043.1:0-34182 GCF_036533775.1 Vibrio sp. M260112
CCACGAGAGCGGTCTATATCACGTCGAGTTAGTAGACCATTGCCAAACAGTTCACCACCGATTCGACCGAAGTTATCACGGCTGGTCGCCACCCAAACAATTTCAGCCGTTTCATCCTCAAGACGCTGATCCATGATTTCTTGAAGCTCTGCCTCAGCCACCACTAAATCATCCAGCTCATCCGTTAAGTCTGATAAAAGGTCGGTTTGCGTTCTTGCAAGAGACGCATAGCTCTGAGCTTGCGTAATCAGCTCATCCGCCCTAGCTTCTGCGTTATCAGATAACGCTTGGTAATGATTCGCTTGGCTTTGTTCTTGGTTTGCTTGTGCACGTTGGCTATTCGCAATGGCATAATAATGGTCTGCCCAACGATTATAGACTTGCGTTAAGTTAACCGATGAAGAAGGCCCTACAAAACAACCTGCTTTTAACTTGCCACCAGAAGGCCAACAAAAATTATTCTCAACCATCCACAGAGGTACCCTCTCTGTATACACTTTTCGGGTTTTACAGTTTCCTTTCCAGTCTTTCTTCAGACAGCGATCATATTTATAATACGCATAACCGTTTTGAGTCTTGTAATGATTGAATATTGTCCCACTATACGCTGACCAATAGTAATTAGCTTTGGCACGATACCTATTTGCTCTCTGAATATTAATACTTGCACTTCTAAACAAAGACTGTGCACTGGCGCTTAGCTGATTCGCCGTGTTTTGATAGCTAGCACTTTGTGCAAATAACTGCTCTGCGGCTTGGCGAAGGCGTTCAGATTCTTCAATGTAAAATTGGGCGCTTTGCTCTAGCTCGTAGGCCTGTGCCTCAAGTTCCATGATGCGCTCTGAGGTTTCCATCAGCGCAGTTTCAATTTGCAAATATTGGCTATCCCAAATGTCTGAGTAGGGAATACTCATTCGTTTGAGTAGGCCATTGACATCATAATCTTTATCCAGATTCATACCCGATGGGAAAATCACTCGACTTAGTCGGCCTTGCTCATTGTACTCATACTGAGTGGTGTAACTGGAGCCATCAATCGTTAAGGTCATAGACTCTGTTCGACCGAGGGCATCGTATGTGTAGCTGCGATTGCTGCTATCACTACTTGCGACATCAAGACCACCTTTCAATACTTGATCATATTGCCATTGGTTTACACCATCAGGACGAGTTTCACCCGTTTTTCGGCCCAGTGCATCATAAGTAAAGGTGGTGCGTTGCCCCTTAGCATCTTGTTGCCAAACAAGCTCGCCCCAAGCGTTATGTCCGTACGTCCACACGCCCATTGCAGGGTCGTTCATTTGAGTTTTATAACCTAGCTGGTTATAAGTCAGCTCCGTCACCAAACCATTGGTATCGGTTTTTGTTAGGTTCCCTACTGCGTCATAGGTATAGCGAACCGTCGATTGCCCATTTTCAGCAATTTGAACCGTCTGACCTAGGCCATTGGTTTGCTCGACTTTTTCAAACTGACCAGGACCAGTTATTGTCGCGGTTAAGCCTTGATAGTACGTTGTGGATACTAGGTCACCGACATCTTCTGTAGGCTGGGTTTGCCTAATTGGGCGACCTAAATCATCATAAGCGGTTTGCAACCAGAAAGTCGCATCGCCAGCGAAGTAGCCCTCAAAGTAAGGCATGGTTTCGCCCACTTTTTGCCCTTTGGCATCATAAGCGATATCGACAATAACCGTTTTACCATCACCATTGAGTTGTGTCGTGCGAACTTCTCGGCCTAATCCATCGAAATACGTCGTTGACAGCCCGCCTTGCGAGGTTTGTGTGGTCACCATAAAGACACTGCGGTCACCGAGGGTTAATCCATGCTGGTCTAACCCTGCATCAGCACCATCGCTCCACTCATACACCTGCGCAACCCAATTGCCGTCAGGAAGTGTTTTCTTCACTTCGCGACAATAATCATCATACTCAAAGCGTGTGACCAAACCATTCGCATCGGTAATGCTCTGCGGCAGACCACATTGGTTGTCATAGGTGGTGCTCACAGCATGACCGAGTGCGTTTGTGTGTCTGGTCACTCGTCCATAGACATCGTAAGCCGTTGCCGATTGTCTGGTTTCACCACTTCCCGTTGTTTGCTCTGAGGTTCTAAACCCTTTAGGGCTATAACCAAATCGAGTCGTTAATGCCAATGCATGTCCGGGCTCTAAAGTTTGTTCAACTAATGCGCCTGTATCAGCGTCATAAGAGAAAGAGGTACGCCTTACTTGGGAGTCGTGACGGTTCGATTTAGTGACACTGATATTAGTTGGTTTACCAATCAGCCAGCGCTGAGTGTCGTGTTGGTAGCGTGTTGTCGTGGTTTCAATGAATTGCCCTCCGTTACCATCTTCAATGACTTTGGTAATCGTATCTGGGAAGTTAAGCGCATCATAGCCACGGTATTGAGTCGTCGTATTCGTTAACAGGTTCGAGGATAAATCCCACGCCTTCTGGTTGGTTTCGACCAATTGAGGCCATGTTTGACCTGATACAGGTGCATTAACATCTTGATAAACAAAATGACTTTCTGCTACTTTGCGATTGTTAATATTAGTTTCGGTTTTAGCGATATAAGGCACCCAGTCTCCGTGGTACGCAGTCGTACTAATCGACTTCGTTTTGCGCTCAACATCATGAGTCTGGATTTCACCAAATCCAAGTAGTCCCTTGTCCTTATGTGCGTGATAACCTTTATATAGGTATTCAGTTCGATTAGTGCCACCAATAGCATTGTCTTGCTTGAGGGCTTTCACTACTTTGAAGTTTGGCGTTAAGCCAATGAGTCCTTGCGGTGGGGCTGCATTTTGAAACACCGAAGCATCGCCCGTCATGCCATACTCGAACTCACTTTTTATCCCTAAGCCAGATGTCACAGATTTAAGTAGTGCTAATGGCTCAAACTCATAAGACAAACACGTTAATCCATCGATAGAGCGGTAACAATCGCCAAGTAGACCATCGCCATTCGCATCCACGCCTTTTTTAAACGGGCCGTAAATGTTATTGGAATACAAATAGTAAATGGTCGTCTTAATACCAAAGATTTTTTTTACATAGTTATCTGAATATGTAATGTCATCATCAAGAAGTTCAAGGTCTGCGTTTATCGTAGCGAGAAGTGTTGATTGATTAAAACGATCGCCATTACCGTAGGCACAATACACTCGCTCTCCAGCGATGTAACAGAAATCGGCTAGCCCATCGCTGTTTCTATCAGATAGCATGATAGAGGCTTCCACTTGAGCAACATTATCGTCATCATCATCAGAGATTTCAAAGTGGTCGCGTCCAAGAACCAAACGCGTTGTGGCAGTTTCAAAACCTTTGCCTGTATTTTGATGACAGACATAGTTATTCCCGCTTCGATAGCACAGTTCTGGCAAACCATCACCACTGATATCCACCAAGTTCATGGTGCGTTGAAGTTGTTCGACCTTAGCCACATCTTGAAAGTATGGATCGAGATTAGGTTGTGGATCTGAGGGCAATTGACCACCTATCGGCAACTGATTAGCCCAGCGATCTGGTGCTTCAAATGACAGGTTCCCTTCCGACTTCTTGCCTAATGAGCAGTAAAAGTGACCATCAAGCCTTACCCCGCAAAGGTCTGCAAACCCATCTTTATTTATATCGATGAATTGGCTTTGTGGCATTTTTACTGGTTCTGGCGTGAAATCTAGAAAAAGAAATTTCATAGATTCATAGCTTTTTTCTAAAGGATAACCATGATTAATCAGCACATAGTCTGATGATAGGCCACTTCCGGTATTGTTCGCACACACCACACGGTTCGATTCAACGCGGCAAACATCCACCAATCCATCATTGTTGGCATCCAATAGGCGTACCGCTTTATCAATCGTATAATTTCGGCTCCAGTAATGCCCTGAATCAAACGAGCGTCCATTGCGGTTTAATGCGCAGAAAAAGCCCGTTTCATTGAATGCACAGACATCCTGAAAACTATCATCGTCGATATCCATTAGGCTGATGGATGCGTAGTTTTCTGCTTCTTCCCATGCACTACCTTGGAAATCACTGCTCCATTTCGCCGCACTGCCATAACGGCCATTACCTTCATTCAAGCCACAGTAGAGGCCGTCTTTTAAATAACAAATATCACTCAAACCATCTCGATTGATGTCGCCAGCAACAAAGCCTTTAAACTCACCCAGGCGGTAGAGCGTTTTTTGCTCCGGCTCACTACCGGCATAAGGGTTACTTTCCCACTCAAAGGTATGAGCAGGCATACATTCCTCATCCGAGCCACACACTCGCAAGCTATTTAAACGCGTCAGTTCAATGCCTTGAGAGTTCACTTCACCATAGGTGAATTCAATGCGGCGAAGCGCATGACCACTGCGGTTAATTTGAATATTATCGAGCTTTTGTGCCAATGTTTGTTTCTGACCAAACCGATAGGAAGAGAGGACATCAGGGCGATTGACGTAATTAAAGTTAAGGCTTACATCTGCGTATTGGATTTTATCAAGATAATGTTGACCTTGGTGAGTTCGGTACCGATAGTCGATACCATTATTAAATCGGTCAGATTGCTGAGAAATAAACCATTCGAGCCCATGACCATCAACCGTAAGTTGTGCGTCCTCTCTTGAACCGTATCGGGTCACATAACCATCTGCGGAATAAATCGTCCAACTATCAGGCCCCGAAGTGAGGCTACCGTTTGCAACTACCTTAGTTTGCCAACTTCCCTTAGTGCGGTATTCACTGCCATTTTTACCTAACTGCCCCGAGACTAGGAAAAGCCTTTTGCCATCCAAACAGTAGACATCGGTATCATCAAAACGGAGCCCACTGTTGACACCATCATCTTGTTCATTTCGGCTACAGCGAGTGATGCTAGATAAGCCATCCAAACTCACTCCTAAGCCTAGTGGCCCATTCCCTGAGCCCTGTTGATAACTGACAGACAAAGAAGGGACAAGTTCATTGACGCCACTCGGCAGTTGCAAATCAACTTGATAACCTGATTTTCCTTGAGAAACAAATGCGCTACCACTGAGCTCACCCACAGAAGAGGAAAGAGAAGGGAGGGAGAAACAAGAGAGTGCAACGATACATAAGCTCGATTTAATTCTCATCATAACGACTCCTTGTTGTTACCCAAATTGTTAAATCGTTGTTCAATATTGATAAGATCGTCTTCGACCTCAATCACTTGCTTTTCAATTGCTTGAACTTGAGTCGACGGCGTATCAGGAGTCAGTAATACAGGGTCGTAGGTGAATACAATGCCCTCTTGCTCAAGCTCTGACAAAATCATACTCGCTTTAGCCAATACCAATTGAGGGGACTCTTCTTCAGATTGAGCTATCACCGTTTCTTCATCTAACTGACGTTTAGCATCAGCAATATCTTGGTTAAACATGTCCAGCTCTGCCAGCATCTGAGCTTCAAGGCGCTCGCTTTGAGACTCAAAGTCATGGCTCGACTCAGTGAGTGCTATGGTTGATGAATCTGACGCACTCCCCATATCTGGAGAAGAAGAGCTTGCGACAGGCGTGCCTATTCTCTGAGTATGTACCGATTTATCGTAGTTAAGGGCAACGATACCAATGCCGACAACAAGAGCAAAACCAGCCCCTACCGTGAACCAACGTTTAACCATGACGTATCCTTGTTTCGTTATTTTTCGCTGCGCTAAAGAGGCGCTTATTATGGGTAGAGCGAACATTTGTTAGCCCAAGCTGATTAAGTGCATGCAGTAACAGCAAGACACCGACTGATAGCCACAATAGCCATTGGTGTCCGTACTGCGTGTAAAGAGTTTGGCGTGTTTGAAGTGGCACAACGACATCCAATACCTGCGTTCTTTGATGAGTAACTTGAGAAAGCACATCGCCATTAGGTGCGACAAGCGAAGTAAAGCCCTGATTGGTCGGATAAATAATCGACTTCCCAACTTCAGCCGCTCTCACCTGTGTCAATTTGAGTAGAAACTGTTTGACCCAAGGGGTTTGTGTCCATTCCACATCACTCAGTAAAATCGCGACATTACCGGACTGTAATTTAGAGGCGAACACATCTGAATAGAGCGCCTCATAGCATACGGCCAACACCGCTTTGAGCGGCCCAATATTATGGACGTTGCTCGTATTGGGGACGACTTGCATATCGCCACCTCTAGATAACGTCACGCGCTCCATCCAATCAATAAACCAAGTGGGGCGATACTCACCAAAAGGCACCAAACGCTGCTTATAGTAAATAGGGGCAAGCTCATCGTTTCGGTAAATCACGTTTTGTAAATGTTGGCCATTTCTCGCTTGTCCACCCCAAATAACCACCACGTGTTTGTCGTCAATTTTCTGTAGGCTTTCCTGAACAAAAGGAGCAATTTCTCGATACGGCATGGACATCGAAGATTCAGGCCACACGACAATGTCGGCTCTTGGCGCTTGCAAGGAAAGAGATGCGTAACGCTGAACACGTTCAATGACCTCATTTTTGGACAGCTTGTGTGTACCACTGAAATTCCCGTGAATCATTCGAACCTTCGCTTGGTCAGGCGAGAAGTAGTAGTTATTCACCGCTTGAATGCCTTTATCGAGCGCAACGATAACCAAAATACTCATCACAAATTGGCTCAAGGGGCGAGCCGGTGATGATCGATTGATAAACACATAAACCAACAAACTCGCCACGACATAAACTAAAAAGCTGCCACCAAAAGCCCCGATAACACTTAACCAGCCGGACAAACCGACATCTTGGAATAAGAAACCGGGATGTAACCATGAAAACGAAAAGCTGGTAAGTTCACGTAAGATATCAATAGACACTAAGACAAAGGGAAGCGTCACCAATGCACTGCGACGAGACAGCCCGAGAGTAACAATAGGAACAATCAGAAAGCTTAGTGATAATATGAAGATAAGTAAGGGCCAAAGTCCCCAACGTATCCAACTGGCGTCACCGTACTCATCAGCGAGGTAACCGTTCACCCAAAACAGTGAGGTAACGTAATACCCTAATCCAAATAACATCCATAAGGCACATCGAGCGCTTTTTGTTTTGAGCTGAATATGCACAAAGAAAAGAACAGCAAAACTAATCAGTGCTATCCCTAAACTTATTAATTCAAAGCGATAAGACATTGCATGAGCAACGCCTACGACTATCCCTAACCACCACATACATCATTCTTTTTTATAATATAACCACAATAACTAGGTGGTATTATTAACATATGCAACTGGCAATTTAGCGTGTTTTTTTTGTACAAAACACAGAGGCGGAACGAGCATCTTACAATGTGAATTTTAAGTAAATGCTGACTTGAATAACGTGATTTTATTGCGCTTATAGTTCGTTCTAAATGCATCTATCGAATCAAGACTGCTTGGGACATTTTTCAGCGCATGCAAGAGAGAAATGTGAGGCTTAGGTAACCCTGATGCTAGTCCTGCATTGGAATGACATTATTGATTGTAGTAGGTCACATCAGGACTAGGCTGCGAGGAGACTACTTATGTGATTTCGTCTAGAGCGAGGAAGCACTTGTATCTAATTTCTAAAAGTGGACACTAAACGATCAACGGAAATCCTTACCGACCAACCAGTCAGCTTTAAGGACGGTATGGTGCTAAGTTAACGCTATATGAGTCGGTTGTTCATATGAGCTACAACGCCCCCCAAAGAAAAGGCGAACCAAACGGTTCGCCTTTTTATTCAAGTTAGTTTCCAACTCGGTTATCTGTGATCAACGAGTGATCACAGATAACTAAGATGGAAACTTGCTAGCTTTCTAAATCAACGTTCTAGAATACTAAGTAAAAATAACCAAGTTGGAAACTCCAGCGCTTCACGGCAAATGAAGACAGCCAGTTTGGTTAACTAAGTTGGAAACTCGCTCCTCATATAATTCTCTTTTTAGATTAATTGCTCAGTTCGTAAAACCCGAACCGTACTTTGCGAACCGCACTTTAGGAACCACCGCTGGTTCCACTGTTTTCGCAATTACGCTCTCAATCTGTGCAACCTTTGTCAGTTCCTAGATTTGGTATCAATGATGCTGTTAGTGTTATGTTTTCGACCAGGTTGACGATATAATCATTCTGTAAATGGCTGATTATAGGGAAATAAATGAAAGTTATTAGTGATAACAAAACTCTTGAAAAGACGTTGATTAGTTTGATTAGTAAGCACGAACAAGTATCAATTGCGGTAGCATGGGCATCGGCCGATACAAAAGTATTCAACGCCTTTTTAGCTAACAAAACTAAGATATGTACATCAACGATTGGGACACATTTTTACCAGACTGATCCCCGTGTTTTGAAAGAATTTATAGGTAGCAAGCAAGTACACTTCGTTACTCAAACCAGTGGAGTGTTCCATCCCAAGGTATACCTGTTCAAAACTGGTCATAAGTGGGAAGCAGTTATCGGTAGCTCTAACATGACTAACGGTGCGTTCACCTCGAACAACGAGATCAACGTCCATATTAGTAGCAAAGATGATGAAGGTAATATTTCATTTGATGAACTCTTAGCGCAACTTAGTAAGTACTTTGAAGCAGGGGTGTCTGTTGACGAAGAGTACATGAATACATACAAAATTTACCATAAGAAACAGAAGCCTCGTTTAGATAAGTTGGCGGATCGTTATGGAAAAACGAAAGCATCTAAACCGTTACTTAATAGTGTTGTAATGCAAATGGAATGGCCTGCTTACTTAAACAAGGTTCAGAAAGATGTCAATCACGCAATCTTGACGCGATTGGAACTTCTAGAAACTATCAGAAGTTATTTCAATACATACGATGACTATAAATCTATGCCTCTGGCTGCTCGTAAAACAATCGCGGGGCTGCCCAATGATGTTCATAAGCATTGGGGATGGTTTGGTAGCATGAAAGGTGCTGGGGTTTATCACAGCAATATCAATAATAATAATGAGTATATTTCAGAGGCTCTTGAGCATATCCCGCTTTGTGGGGAGATTAGCATATCTCAATATAATCAGTATGTTGAAACATTTAAGAAAGCATTCCCAAATGGTAGAGATGGCATCAGTATTGCCAGTCGTTTACTTGCTATGAAACGTCCAGATTTCTTTGTTTGCATTGACTCTAAAAACAATCGTGCAATGTGTGCTGACTTTGGTATCAAAGTGTCTGGTATGACCTATGAACGATACTGGGATGAATTGATAAGCCGAATCCACGAATCAGTATGGTTTGATAGTCAGGAACCGAGCAAAAAGTTAGAAAAACGAGTTTGGAGAGGGAGAGTCGCATTGCTCGATTGTATCTTTTATGAAGAAGAGTAATGTGAATAGTTAAGTACTCTCAATCGAAGTTAGTTCTCAACGATATACATGATGGGATGGCGTGAACCCCAAATAGCTATAACTATGTTGAGAACTGCTTCAAGAAACTCTTTATTGCACAATACTAACTAGTCTATGATGCTATAAATCCAGGTACTAGAGCTCGAATAGAGTCCACATGCTCCAGCTCGTGTCTATTCATCAACTGCAAGTTGAAGGCATGCGGCGGCAAAGAAGCATTAGGCGTGCAGTCTACGTGGAGGTCATTGAGCACGTAACCAGCTAACGCTTCGTTGCTTGTAATGTTTCGCACGTATTGACCCGCCATACCAAGATCAATAGCTAGGTCATTTCTATTTTCATGCTTAGAGTGCGGTGCAACACTTAGGACAACGTCACGGTTCCAAAGAGTATCGTCCTCTATAGTCTTGTCGTATGAGCAGTCAGTTTGCTGAGCCCTCAGAATTCGACTGATTCTAAAGCACAGGAATTTACGTCTTTTACTGTCCCAAGCGCGAATGTGCCAAGCCCCAAGTCCTTTGAATAGAGAATGAGGCGTCAGAGTTCTAGTCTCGGTGCTAGTTGAGGAACTATACAGGACAGAAATACAGTGCATATTCAGAATTGACCTTGTGACTTGAGAGACGATATCAATAGATAGTGAATCCAACACCGTCGCAAAGCTGCTTACACCATAAGTTGTTACTGGAATAGAGTTAAGCTCCTGACCCCATGCTATTAACCTCAGAGCTGCTTCAGGGTCATGCTCAAAAGCTGGGCTAAACGATGCTGACCTCATGTATGCTCGCAGGCTTTCGTTGAAAACCGTGTTGTTGGGAAAACGTTCTTTGTAAGCATTAAAAGAGCGGCTTGCTGTTGCAACGGCAATATCACCGTGCTGAATAAGGTCGGAGCGATTCACTTTCCCAAAGAAGCAGAGATAGAAATCAATAAGCCTTAGTCGTTTGGTTTGTGGAGATTCGACACAACGCACAATGATTACCCTTATCAAAATGAACTGTACTAATTTACTCTAACGAATCATTTGATTCCAGTGTAATATGACACTAGTTGACTCTGGCAATGCTGCTTGACGTATTACTTATGGTATAAATTTCTGGCTGTTGAGGACTACAATGAACGTCAATGATTACTTATCCAAGATCGAAGAAGGCTTGCCGATAAACTTGAAGGGGTTTATTGAGAAGCTTGGTTTGAAAGACCCTGAACAGTGGATGTCCATCTATGAAGCAAAGCGTGTAAGCAAAGGACATGTGCTAGAGGTGTTAGATGAGGAGCGTCACACCTCATTCTATACAAAGGATATTTCAAGTCGAACCGATGGCGCTAAGCAAGGCAAATCACACGCTATTAATACAAGTTTTTCTCATATCCTCTTACTTAACACGACTAGTTTTGCGAATACTCCATATGTGATTGTTTCATCAGAAGGTGGGGTGATTAGCTCCTTACCCAAGCTGAACGATCAAGCTGTGGTCATTGAGAACATAGAGAATTTTTATCGGTACATGTCTTTTATGGAAAGCATAGGACGTGAAGAGTTGATTGAGCACACTGACTTTTTGTTTGGTGCAGGGACACAAATCAATAACAGCCTAAATTTAAAGTTTCTTACGAACTACAAACGGATCTACGTAGCGGGAGACTTAGATCTAGGTGGTCTGAAGATTTTTAGAACACTAGCAATGAACGTGTCAGATTGCCATTGGCTTTCGCCAGTTGATTGGGGCAAGTTTGAAGCGTTTTTCAATTTGAAGCCCAAGTCTGTTTCTGAGTGGCGACAAGCGATTTCTATTGCCAGTGAGTTAAACCTCAAACAAGAAAAACAATTGTTACATACACATAGAGCATTTTTGGAACAAGAAGCCCTACTACCATAAGGATAAGATGATGGAAGATTTTCGCATAAGTATTTCAAGATTGATTGTTGTCGACTCTGTGGGGGTGGCTATTGCAGAAATTGATCTTAGAAATGGTGGGATCATAATTGCGAAGGGGAATGTTGGTAAAACATCAATACTTAATGCGATTCGGTTGTTTCTACTGCCAGAGACAAACTTCAAGAAGAGCTTTCAAAAGTTTGGGTTCATGAATAACAAAGGTGAACCTTATACGGATGATGAGAGTTATGAGCATTATTTCCCAAGTAGATCGAGTTTCTTGATTTTAGAATGTGAGAATTTTCTTGGCGGCCCAGTTCCACACTGTCAGATTCTGTATAGAGGTGAGTCTAAGTCTTACAAAAGGATGTTTACATCTCTTCCTTACCAGAACATAAAAGATCTATTTTGGGATTCAAGTGTTGGAGAAGATGGTATAGGAGGCGCAGTACAAAACCTATCGATCGACTATGTAAAGAAAGCATTAAAAGAAAGAGATCCTAAGCACTTTAAGACTATTGAGCGTCCTCAAGCAATCAAAGAAGCGCTGTATGCAAATGATTTACTTGATGTAAATGCTATGCGTTATTGCTTATTTCCATTGAGCAAGTTAGATGATGCCAGTATTAACTCCTTTAAAGCGTTAGTTAAGCTCCTGTTTGATATGAAGACTGGTTCCGATGCTGTTAGGCTGGCTATTGCCAACATCATTGAGTCTACTAAGAAAGAGCGTAAAGATGAATTAAGCCTTGATATCAATGAGTTTTTGAATAGAAACCAGATGCTTGGCGATAAGGAACTTCATCTACAGAAAGTAAAAAATCTAAAACCAAAATTTGAAGAACTTTCTATCTCGTACGCCACTTTAACAGACAACCAAAGTGCAGAAACTAAGTTGCTGCAATTTGATCGTGTGCTTAGAGGGGAGTTGGACTCTAAAGCTAAAGAACACAAGTTGCTTGAAGACCAGATACATTTGGCGCTTGAGCGGAATAAGAATAACCAAAAGTTTCGCGATGACGCACAACGACACCTCAATGAGTTGAAGGGAGCCCTTAAACAGGAAAGTGCAAAATTGGAGAAACTACAACCTCAGCTAGATACAGCGAAAAGGATCATCGATGATTACTTTGGAAAGCCTATTTCTGAAATTGAAGAGATACTTGCTGAAGAGCTTGATGAAGAGGTATCCAATCTTGACAACTTAAAAGATGCATCTAAAAGGAAGGTGCGTATTGATCAATTGAAGACGTTGATAGCAGATGAAAATAGGCACATCAGAATACTTAATCGAAGCTTAGAGTTAAAAGAATTTTTCTTATCAAAGCAGTTAGAGATCGGCGACTATCAAATACTATCTTCGATAAATAGTATTATTTCCAAAGCTAACCCTGGTCGTAGGTTAACAGAAACAGAGTTAGATCGTTTTAAAGGATTTTTAGCTCTTTTTGAAAGAGATAATCAGCAATATCGTTTCTTTGATAGGACTCTAAATATTGCCAGTTTGATTGAAGAACATTCAACAGAAGAAGAGCTTGAGCAGAGAACTAAGAACTTAGCTGCTTTTGAGGATGAGTTGCATGAGTTAGAGAAAATTGGCAACCAAAGCGATATCCTTACTCAAACTGAAATAGCTAGGTTACAGCGTAAACTAGAACGATATGACAGTGAACTTACCAAAGTTAAGAGCTATGAGTTCAACCTCCAAACCGCTAACTATGCCAATGAGGAAGTACGATCTTTAACCCAACAAGTTGAAGAAGCTGAAAACTCATTATCTAAAGCCCAAAATAGTCTAGACATATCTCAAAGGGATCTAGCTGAATCAAAGGAGAGTTTAAGTAGCTTCAACTCAAATTTAGAAAAGCTTAAAGGCTTGAGCCAGAGAGTGAGTAATAGCCTAGCTCGACATCAACTTGTAGATTTTCCACTGGAGAAGCTAAGTGTTGAAAGCGTTGAAGTGTCGGAACAGTTTTTTGAAAGTCTGGAAAATGCACTATTAGCAAAAGTGCAGGCGCGTAGTGGCGTTACATCCAATATACATTTTTTGGTTAAAGAAGGTGTCATCGACAATGATGACGACTTGTTTACCGCGAATCTTTCTGATGAACAAATTCGTCATACATATAAGCAGATTGAGTCAAAATTTGTACATGTGGATGAAGAGATAGCTAATCTGAAAAGGCAGTTTGTTGCCCTTAAGAGTGAGATTCATGGAATCATTACTGAACTTGAGAAAAACCGACAGCTAATTGATAGCTTTGAAGGGTTTATTAACACTGAGTTTAAGAAAGCGACCATAAATGATTTATCGGAAGTACAAGCTAAAATCGGTGTTAATAGTCGATTCGAAGCACTATTGGCAGAGGTAGCACACATTGACTTATATGCTGATAGCCGACTTTCAAGTGAGTTTGTGGATCGACTCAAGACCTTTAGTAAAGAGTTTTTTGATGAAGGCACGGCATCAACTTTAACTATGGAAAAGATACTCACGGGAATAAACTACCATGTTAAAAAACAGGGCGCGAAGAGTCTTGAAACAAAATCTCAGTCCACTTCGACAGTGATGCTAATAAACATCAAACTAGTTGAAGTGTTACTAAAATCTGTCCAACAATCGAGCTGTAAAGTATTCTTCCCATTAATTATAGATGAGGGAGCTTCTGTAGATCTCTCGCAATTTCAGTGGCTTTTGCCACAACTCAATGAGTCGGGTTTTAGAGTACTAAGTGCATCTACACATTCAGTATCTAGTGAGTTGATATTACTCTTTGGCTACTACTTCAAAATTGACTCGATGAAAACAAGTCTTCCTTATCATCCTGAGCGTCAGATTGCCTTTACTAGTGAACCTGAGTACATCATTAAACCAAGCGTAGCGAAGGAAGATCAGATGTGTATTTTTGGAGAGACTGATGAATAGCCAAGTTCTAGATACACTTCCGACATTTAAGTTAATGATGGAGTATAAAGCCATCATGCTTGAGTCGATAAGGTCAATGGATACATATGGTGAATCGTATGTACGCGAATACGATTTTAATGCAGCTGTATTTAAGTGTCTCAAAACGCTGGAAGGAGATACAACTCAGCAAAATGCTGTCAGAGTAGCTTTTTCAAAGGATAATCTGATTAATTCACATATTTTGTCTGATTTTGATCATTTCGAAGGTGCTGGGAGGCTGTTTTTCGATAAAGCAGTACTGGACATTTTTAGACTGTTTGATAGAAGCTTAATCCAAGAACTTACCCATATAGAGTTAAACACAAGGCTTGTTGCATTAAGGAAGCTAACTGATAGGTTTGACAGTGGTAGCCTTGATTTTAACCCCCAAGACTTGGACTACAAGGAGGCATTGGGAGCTTTGTTTCGAGCTCTTGCTGCTCTGCAAAGTCTAATTCGTAGAAACCTTACTCGCATGGAAGATGTGAATAGGGACTTGAGCGAACAGAGTGAGAAAGCCCTGAAGGCTACCAACCCTAATGTCGTACAAGCATTACAAAAAGACAATATTGAACATATATCAAACCTTTTGGTGAGACATATCCTACCCACTAGGGCTTTTCTGGATGAGAAAGTGGTGCTTAGAGATGGGGCAAATTTATTGGCGTGTCTGGAAAAGCTTAAAAGGTTGTTTGAAGTGCATAGTTTAGATAGTGAAGCTTCGACCATGCTCCGATATGCAATTTCATTTAATGCTTATCATAAAGACATAAGTCGTATATCTACATCTATTGATCAGTTCTTAGCTCGCTCAAGGAAAAGGCTCACCCAGTTTAATGCAATCGAAAATGCATTTTCTGAGTTAGTGGAATATTTAAAAGAAACACAACAGGACTTAAGGCGTAAAAGAATCAGTTCAGATTTTGCTCAAACATCAGGTTTGTTCTGTGGTTTGATGAATCAGTCTCGTCCCAAAGACCTCCGACTGAGTGATTCGCAGTCGTACTTTAATAATATAACCACGGACATCACCACGAAGCTTGAAGATTACAAACTTGTTAATCAGCTTGATTTATCTCTTTTACAGAGCTCTAAAGATAATAGTTTAGACACGCGCTTGGAAAGGGTGAAACAGGTTAAGCAACTAATGTATTCGATGAGATTCGAGCATTGTGATGATTTAATAAAAGTAGTGAGCGATAGGCTAGAGGGCTTGTTGGACGATTACCAAATACTTGACCTTCTTGAAGCCCTAATGACTCTAAATTCAGTAGGCCAGTTAAACCTTCACAACCATCTTCCAAGAGTTACTAATATTTTTCATGAGATAACGGTAGGTGGTTATGTGTTTAAGTATAGAAAAATAAAATTGGAGGTACGAGAGACTTATGCATACGACTAATAACCTAATATCTAACACTTTCGACTATGCTGATCTAGAACTCAGTCAGCAAGTCTACTCCCAGTTCTCGTCTGGCAAAGTGATCACTAAGCGCATTTATGAAACATATACTCAGCAGTTTATTGAGAACCCTTTGTATACAGAGCTATATAAGCATTTGGATAGCCATTATAGCCTCCTTTACAAGCACATTGGGTTTGAGCTGGTTTTTAACTCTGGAGGCGAATTTTTTCACATTCGTAAAGATGATAGTTCAGAAGATGCGGACGAAAATGCTACTAAGGTACAAGCATTGCTTTTAGTGATAGCTAGGTTTTGGACTGATAAAAGTTTCGATCTAGATGATTTAGCCAATGAACATTTTGGCCTTAAAGCTAAACATATAGATGAGATCAAACGAAATCAGCAGTATGACCGTATTCGAGGGGCACTAATGCCAAAAGATGACTGGGATGCATGCCTGCGCTTTCTCTTGAATCGTAACTTTGTGTACCGATGCGGTGATGGGCATTATGTAGTGAGTTCTGCGGGTATGTTCTTTATTCAACACCATGTAAAAAAATACGAAGAATCGATCAGCTAATCTCTTACTTGTTCGCTAAATGAGAGTCTTACCTAGTTCTTACAACAAAGCTTTTTGGTTAGTAATGCTCACCGCATATGTAGTTGGTTACACTTAAAGGAACTTAGATGAAAATTTGGGCGTATGTTACAGATAAGAATCAAAAACCTATCCCAGGTAAGCAAGATCACAGTCAGCTCATGATGTATATATGGGAAGCTCTTAAACTTAAACGTGATCATGGGTCGGAATTTAACAATTTCATTCTGTGGAGCACTCACAGAGATCCCAGAGAGCGGAAGCCTGTACATCCAAACAAAAATGGTTTTTTCAGATATTACCCTAAGAACTCAGCCAAAGAAGTACAGGGAGATAGTGATGGAGAGAGTCTATCGCATCAGCTAGCGATAGAGGCACTAACTTCTTTATCTACTATTCCTTTTAAGATAGGAAACCGAGACCTTTCGTTAAAGTTTGAGTATTTCGATAAGGATTATCAATCTACTCGGCTCCAATTTGGCAGCGATAAGTATTTCTATCCTGATGCCATCGGTTATCTTTCTAAAGATTCTCCGATGTACGATGAGTGGGGTGGAAAGGTTGCGTTAGAGATTTTTGTGACTCACAGTTGCGAACCCGATAAGGTGAAGGCATTCGAATCCCACAATATTCCTATCTTGGAAGTAAAAATTGCCGATAGCATTAGGTTTCGTAAAGAGCTTAACAAACAAGCGTTTACGCCAGAGGACTTAGAGGACTATTTTGAGAAACTACGCGCTATATTTAGCCAACAAGTCTTTGCTAAGATTTTGAGCGATCCACTAGTGACTCAATACTCAAGAGCAATTATCAAAAAACTGAGATGGGCATTAGATAGTTCTAACGACAAGATGAGCCATGTAGCTAGAGACATTACCCTCTTAGAAAGGGAGTCCGCTCGTTACAAGCAACACCTAGAGCAGCTAAAGATTTCAAAAAAACAAGAGTTAGATTCCTTCCAAAGAAGTTTGCTGGAGATGCAGGGAAGTTTTGAACAGAGTAAGTTAGATCTCCACCAGCAATACCAAAGTCAGCTTAGGATTTCAAAATTCTACACAGTTGTAGGGGTTGTGTTCGCAGGAGTGCTAACAACGCTAATGCTATTTTTGTTAGCACTCCCTCATATCAATTACGAACTTGCTGCGAGGCTAGTCGTTGATTATTTTAACTGGGTGAAGCATTGATCTCAGTAAATAGTATTTGACATGAAATTTTGATAAATACTTGTTTTAATTGAATTAGTATAGCCAATTCTGACGCTCACTAAAGCCCATTGCCTCTATTTCTTCAAGACGTCTTTTTAAAATGGTTTCCCTGATTGCTTTGATCCTCTCAACGTGAAGTTCTGTTTCTCCAAAGCTTTCGATTATTTTTTGAGCGTACTCACAGATGGTGAAATGGTTAGGCGGGCAACTTTCTATAAGTGCGATGCACACATCGATCTCCTCTAACGTTACGTTAGTCTGGTTATCCTTTAATGCCTTGAACACAGAGAGTAATTGTGAATCCACAGACATGTAAGAATAAAATGATTCGATATAGATCTCGGGTAGCCATTCTTTTATTTCCCCTATATTGTCTAAATACAATGAGGATTTTTCAGCCATCTTTATCAGCCACGAATTTTTTATCTCTTCGTAAGGTGCTGATTCAAAAAGTTTACTCCATACTAAAGGTCTATATTCACCTGTTGTTTTTATGGCGTAGGAGAGCAATATGTCGAATATACGGCCCAAATAGTTCGCATTTGTTTTCGCAACTGCTTCAGCTAAGATTGCATCATTGCAACGTCTACTTAAAGTGGCCTCGAAGCATTGCTGGTAGAGGGGGTGATCTGGGTTATTAACGATTGCGTGAATAAGACTTTGCCATGCTGTTCGCTCAACAGCATTATTCGGGATATAAACCACGAAAGAATCCATATATAAGCTAAGCGCGGCTTCTTGAAGTTCGTTATCCAATTTCAACAAACTATCGTAAGTGATTTCTGTGGAGTTTAGGTTTGTTAGTTTTTTGAGAAGAGGAGCTGGTATTTCAGGTCTTATCAAAACAGCAGACTTTATCCACACTAGATCTGCTCTATTTGCAGAAAGTGTTTTCTCGACAAGACCTCTTTCTTCTTTGGTTATTTGAGACCAAGAATCAACAAGTAGAGATAGTACATTTATAACGTGCCTTGTACTTGGAATTTTTAGTAGCCGTTCGAGGTTATCTATTCTATTTAGGTTATAGTCTTCAGAAATATCGAGCATATAGTTAACTACTGCTACATCGTATCCGCCTCCCTCGTTCATTCTAGAGTTTGTTTCAAGTAAAGTCACCCATGCTTCTAGGATCGGAACTACACGGTCATAACCGTGTTCTGAAATTGCATCAGACACTACGCGGTCTAAGCGAGGAAAGTTAACCGAGATACCTTTATAGGCATTGTTCAGTACGGTAGGTAATAGTTGGTAGAAGATATCCCAAGGAGGTTCGTTGCCTGTTACCTCATGTCGATTAAATTTTAGTAACTCTGGCAAAATGATTGCTGAGGCGAGTGGGGATTCAACCATCAATTGAAGTCTATTAATGAGGTCTTTTCTTCGTGTTGTGCTTAAATTTTTCCAATTTGATATGAGAGTTTCATAGATTGCCTCGGCAACTGAGGGGTGCTTGTCATCGAAAATACGATTAAGTACTTTTATATCCTCGCCTCTATCAACTTCCAGCCATATTCTAGCGGCTAATGCGCGGATTTGTCCCTCATCAAGCGAAAGTATTCGCATCATGGCCGTAGTTTTTAAGGCATCAGGTTTTTTGCGACAATAGTTGAGGGCATCAAATGCATTTTTCGGTGTAAAATCAAAGAATTGGGTGCTGTTTAAGCCTTCGAGAATATTAGTTGATTCTTCTGGAACTTCAAACATACCCAGTGATTTCAAAAGGTCTGAGTTAAGAAGTATGTTATGCCCCATCGGATACCACGGATATCCGTTGTGCCAGTTCGCGTCAGATAGACTACTGAACGACACAGAAGACAACCACTGAGTTTGCTGCTCTAGTTGTTCTTTTTTTAGTTCGGGGGCAATAGATAATAGAGTGTTAAAACAAACGTCTCTTGTGGACGGGTAACTTGAACTTAAACCCGCAATAGCTAAATCAACGATATCTTCTTTAAACTTTTGTTTACTAGATGATTGGTAAAGCCATCTGAGGTTTTTGGCAGTAGACTTTGATGTTGTAGGTGAGAGACAAAAAATGCCATTGCTCAAGTGTGCTTTTAACTGCTTCCAGTTACTTCTAGCATCAGGTTTAATGATTGACTCTGCTGCTGCACGATAGAATGGGTGGGTAAAAGAAATTTTATCTTCATCGTCCCATTGAGTCATTTTTTTTTCTTCGAGCTTATCTAGAGACTTAAGGTTCTCTTCTGGTAGCTCTGTATCATTTGAATAATCAGGGAATAGTTGAACTTCAGGATCTTTAGGGCCACCGAAACTAGAACCTAGTATTTTTGAATATCCGTACTGTTTGTCTACTGTATTTTGTAAAACATATGATAACTCTGTTTCATGTATAGGGCTTAGGCCACTAGTTGTTAATGCTAGACTCATTAGTGTAGATTTGTGTCCTTCATCATCAAGGGATTTTCCCAAATCAGATGAGCTTTTACGTGCAAAACGTATTATTTCATCAACGTCGGATGTCGAGTGTAGCTGCTCCCGCTCTGTTACGAGGTATTCAAGACTACCTAGTTCAATGTCGATTAAGCCATTATTAAGACTTTTTAATACCGTCAGGTACAGTTGCTCTGGTAGTTGCTCTCTTTCATTTGACTGTTGCCAGAACTTTTCGAGAAAACAATTTGGGTAGGAACTCAAGTCGTTCCAACATTTTGCTGCGACGCGTATATCTTCTAACTGACTTTTTCCTGAAATTTCAAGTAACCGCTCCTGCCCCTGAGATATGATTATCTTTCTCTGAGGGCTGGGGACGAATGAGAGTTTGCTCTTTATTTCCTGCCAAATCTGTTGAGGGTTGTTTGATAAGCGACTACCGCCAAGAGGATCGTCAACGACTACCAATCGAGGCCCATTAACTGGGTCTTCTAGGAAACGAAATGCTTCAAAAATATCGTCAGTACGTTTTACCCTGTAGCCCTGGTCTTGGAATGATGCAGCGATCCACATAGCTGTATAACTTTTTCCAATTCTTGGCTTTCCCGATAGTAGGAGAGAATGCTCGCTAGTTAGCAAGTTCTTGAGATTATCTTCATCACCTCTTTGAATATAATTGCTAGGTCTTAGTGAGACGCTAGAGACACTTTTTAAGTACTGACTGATCTTCTCGATGACATCTTCTTGGGATTCTTTGGCTGTTTTTATGTATTCAGTAGACTTTCTAATAACTTCTTCGAAATAGTCATCAGGGATATGATATTTAGAGCGCAATGATAAGTGAATGTTTTCTTTGACTAACTTTTCACTTTCATTATCTATTATGATTAATCTTTGCAAAGAGTCTCTTACTTCTTTTGCATTAAAGTTTTCAATAATGCTTTGTGTATGCTCTTTACGAGCCTTCATTAGTCTCGTATCACCGAAGCTGTCTATTAAGCTTTGGAACTCAAGATTCAAAGCCTCGGCATCCTTCAACGTAAAGTTATTCTTATGAGGTGATAGATCCCACTCACCATTCGGTAAGTATTTCAGTAATTTATCAGTTGATCGTCCTGACATCACAAGCACTACACAGAGATTACAGTCTTCAATCATTCTTTCAAAAAGACAGTTCTCATGGCGTTGCTCTGGGAAGTGGAGTAAGCATTCAGCAACGAACTTAGGAGTAACTGGGGCTTCAGAACCTTTTACTTGTACTTCAAACTTTTTCAGGATTCCGTCGTTATCACCTTTATACGTAAATGAAGCGTCTTCGCCGCCATGAGGTTCGATGAGAAAGCTAATATCTTTTTTTTCTACAGTTTTTAGTACAAAATCTAAGCATACTAAATCTTGAAAATCGTATTTTTTAGGCCCGATTGTTGCGATTGTCATTGTGTCTCCCATAAGACAACTTTTGTGTACAGTATTTAGTTGGAAAATGCCTAGACTAATGGGTCAATAGCGCCGCTTTTAATGCCGTTGAATCTGTGAACTAACCAAGCCTTCACATCTTCAGAGCGGTAGATACCATGGATGAATATCGAATACCAATTGTTAGGAGTTTGATGTTCTTCATCTTTGTCCTCAAGCGTTTCAAGTAGGTAAGTGTCCAGCTCATCAATGGTTAAGTTAGCTGCTGTTCGTGGTATTGAGGAAATGATAACTCTCGGGTTTCTTCTCATGGATTGCCACTTCTCTTCCATCCAGTGAATAGCAGTTGACCTTTTAACCACAGTGTCAATATGGAAAGAGATTGTTTCTTCAGCGGTGCCTTCAACAGGAAGAGGGACAATATTGATAACAGGTTCTTCATAATTCCCGCTGTAATCCGTACTTATTATGCGTGATGTAAGGCAGTTGTCATAATAGGGATGCAGAACTCGTTGATTTTGAAGCTCACCTTTTACATCATTTCTTCGCTTTGAATTGCAATCACATGCTGGTACTAAATTGCGAGAGTAAATAATCCATTCAGGATAGTCGGCTTGAGGAAGGAAGTGATCCAATGTGGCTGTTTTTAAACTTCCACAAAACGGACAAACATCAGGAGAGCCTTTCGCTCGTAGCTCTTTGATGTATTGTAAGTCTGAATAGGGGCTTTTGTAGTGGTACTCAAGTTTATTAGTTAAATCATTTGAAATAGTCCCACCAACGCACGCCCATGGGTTTCCATCGTTATTTGCATAGTGGGTATATTGAAGGCGCATTTGGTCATATTCATTGGTAATGAAAGGTTGACATGCAATTCCAGGAGAGTTTTTCATCGTTTCGAGAATGTCAAGGTCGTTGACCTCTGGAAGTGGTAGTTTTTTCATATCATTGACTCACTAGTTTCACTTTAATACTTTGTAGCATCTCGGTAGGTAGGATACTCCCGTACTTTTTCTTGATGTCATCGTATGAAAGGTTCTTTATATTGGCTTTTCTTATGACTTTTTGTGATAGCGAATTGCCATAGTCCTCATCGAAAACAAAGTGAGAAATATCTCCGATATTTGCTCCAAATGTTTTTAGTCTAGGGTTCAATATTTGGATTTCTTCATTATTGAATTTTTTAAAAACATGTACTTGTTCTCTTGTAACTTCTCTAACGAAATAGGCTGAGTGAGTTGCAATAAGTGCGTATGAGCCAGTTTTCTCTAGGATGTTATCCAGTAAGGTAATGAAGTCAGATATCATGCTCGGGTGAAGGTGTGTCTCTGGTTCGTCTAGAAGTACGAAAGAACCATTTTCTATATGCAAACATGCAAGCAAAGCAAATTTAAAGAAGGATAATTGACCGCTACTAAGAGGGTACTCACCATCTTCCCCTGCAATAGTTGGTTCAACGTTATCTGAAATATTTGCCCAAATTTGTAGTCTTCGCTCTTCGTTCCAACCAGAATGGAGCTTTTTCAATGAGACGCTTTCACGCCCTTCAAAATCCTTTGCTAGAGGGACTCTTAGCTTATCAATAGGTAGGGTGGACTTGATCGCCTCAATGAAAATATCCCAGCGTTCCAAGTTGCTTATTGAATCGTCCATTCTGGCTAATTGAACAATACTTTTACCTATTGTTCGGCTTGTTTTTGAACGACTATTTCGAGTCAATAAGAGCCTACGATAATGTAACTTAGGGTTCTTGATTGAATCGGTTGGATAGGTATTTGTAGTTTCACCTGGAGTTCCGATTGCTAGAAGACGGCTAATCATTGGTCTTTTAGATTCACTTGTAGGGTCAATCAGTTCGTCTAAATATTGGCGTTGTTGTAATGCGGCACGGACAAAATGATTGAGAGACTGGCTTTTACCCAATCCATTTTCTCCAATGAGAATATTAATGCGTTTTGGAACTAGGTCACTGTTACCAAATCTAAGTTCTAACTCATGTTCGTTCAAAAAACCGTCCAGTTTGAACTTTAAGTTAAGAGTATTTGATATGTAGTCTAGGTTTTCAAAGTCTAAGCCTTTGAGTATATCTCCCGCGTTATAGAAAGCGAAGAATGGCTCTGAATTTCTCATAAATGACTTCTGAAATACTTCACTGTTTTGCGCTCCTTCGAGCCAGGGGGCATCTTTCTCTTGTTCATTTGTGTAAACGAGGTCATTAAGTGAGTTCAATATTTTCGAAGCCATTGGTACGCCAACGTCTCTAACAATATTTCGGTATTCTCCAATACTCGGAAGTAAGCTGAAGAAGAAGTCAGCTTTTGCGTTCTTGTCTGATATGGACGTAATCTGATTGCCAAGACCAGTATAACTAATATCATCGTTTTCACTTTGATCTTGCACTGCGATTAGAACACTGCCACTTATGATTTGGTCATCCTCCAGTTTAACAACGAATAACCCATGTGTTTTGTACTTAAAGTCATTCCAACCCTCGTCTGTGGGCCAAACGTAGATAATATTCTTGTCGTAACTGCCAACTTTTCTTTGCTTAGAGCTAAACTCAACTTTGAATGGTTTTGCTAGTGAATTTTCATTGTCCATATTTGACTAATCTTCGGTACGTGAGTTACTGGGATACTCGATTATACCATTGGTTTTATATTCGTTATCGTTATTCCTATCAAAAATTCTTATGTTTCAATTATGTAGAGTTCAAGGTTAGAGGGGCGTAACGGGACTGTTTTAACGAAATATCATTCTCGTGAGAGTTTTCAATTGTTAGGTTTTTACCTTCGTGATTACTCTTTCATCTGACTTCAACCAGTCCTCAACGAACACCTCAAACAACGGGTCATCAATCAAGTCACAAGGTTTGGCGGTTACGTATTTATGACTTCGCGCTTCTGCTGAGACCAATCTCTCGTAGCCTTCTAAGTCACCTTTATCTAGGTATTTAGAAACTAATGCTGGTGGAGCAACTGCTCGCTCCACCAATACCGATTTCTCGGAGACCATCCAAAGTAGAATATCAGTGTCGTCTCGGCCTTCTCGCATGAGACTAAGATTGTTTCTAAGGTTATCTATAAGGTTAAAATGCTCATCGAACTGAAAGGACGGGTAGTACCTCCAGCCGTTCACATTGATACAAAGAGCGTTGTGCTGCTCTTCGGGTAACTCCTCATGAGAAATTAGTTCTAGGCCGTTGAGAAGCGAGACAATAGCTTTTAATCGTTTAGTTTCGAGCTTATTCATCAGATCTCCTCAAAGCGATCATTGCGTTGGTCATCATACGGTTAATTTTCGTCGGTTGAGTCTTGGTCATCTTCCAGTTTGTTACATTCAGCGATAACTTCTCGGTGACGTCTTTGTTTTTCTTTGTTTTCTTCTTTTTGTGCTTCAATACGCCTGATGTCTGAAAACCACACAAGCCATTCATTCAATGTTATAGATTTGCTCTCAACAGCGATTTGATTAAATGTGAGCATGTAATCACAGAACATGTTGAACACTTTCGCTCCATCGTCTCTTCTTAAGAGTGATGCAGGGCTAGCTGTGACATAGTTACGACTTTGCTCAAACAACTTTTCGGCTTTCATGTATTGCTTCATGCGTGCCTTGAGGAAAGCTGGGCGCCTAACAGGTACTTTGTAATCCCAAATTTGATAAGTTTTTTCAGTAAAGAACCACTTAACTGAGTTTTCTTGTTTGATGATCTTAATCAGGTCAAGACGTGGTGCTAGGTACGGATGAATGTCTCCATTTTCATCAAACTGCTCTCTCGGATAGAGCCTTGTATTATTAAGAGTCACAAACATCGCGATGTCACGTAAGTGAGGTTTTACTTCGTGTGCTTCGAAAATTTGTTTGAATTTACCGAGAAATTTCATAGTAATAGTTCCTAATTTTTGGATTCTGAGACGATTTTTTCTGCCTGCCTAATCGATAGGGGCAAGCGTTTTCTGTTTTTCATTAGCGAATGTTGTGAGTCCACCTGCCTCTCGACATGCGATATGGATCTAGCGCTCTTGACCTGCTGCCTAATTTGTTTAGCGAGTTTTTTGTCTACCTGATCCCAGTCGATAGATGGGTGAAACGTGGGAGAGACTCGTTTTGGTAAGTGCTGGTTCAGCCAATCTTTGTCATATCGAAATAGCCACATGTAGCAACTGCTCGAATGCTTAATCTCTGTGCGAGTTATTGTTGGTTTTTGGGAAATGATTGACTTAAGGGTTTGGCGACATTGATTGCGTTTTTGGCAGAACCAGAGTTGTTTTCTCCATGCGGCTAAGCCTGATATTGAGTTGATTTTTTGTTCTACCGTTCCAACGCTAACATCACATAATTTCGCGATATCTCGTCGGTGAAATCCACGGAATGCGAGCCTTATTATCCTATCGACTAGCGAGTTGCTTAGTCGTTTGAATCGATGATTAACCGTTATCCCATTTCGCTGCGCTAGGGCTGCTAGATAGCCCATAGAATAGCCCGTCGCCTTGGCGACAGAACGAAGCGAGTTTCCTGATTCAAGTTCTGATAGATGGACGCGAGGTTCGTGTAGTACCCGTTTACAAGGTTGCGCCACCTGCTTAAATTGCTCAAAGTAGCAACTGGCATTTTCAGCAAAGAACCCACCAAGTAGTGCATGTTGAATGTAATGACTGTTGTGATGGCTGCTCAGGAGGTTTCTTAAAAAATTGAACTGATAAAGTTTTGAAGGCAGCAGCGTTGCGTCAGCAAATAGAGGAACCCAAAACTCTTGTAGTCGGCTTATTGCTTCTACCTGCCTAATGTGTCCTTTAAGAGTTAGGAGGTGAGCCTGACTCATCCAAAATGAGTGAGTTGCGGCAACATCATGTCCGCTCCTAAGTTGGCGTTCATAGTCATGCCAACTACTGATGAATAACGCTAACCTCAATGCTCGCTCTAAACAGAGTTCAGAACCATGGAAATTGGTGGCGTAAGGCGTAGGAGGGAGTTCAATACGCTTGTTAAGACCATCAGCACCTGTCGTTGCGTATTGCAACCAACATGCATGCTTTGGGCAAACGAACATACCGTGATATTGGTGGATGGTGTGCCAAATGCCATGTCCCCAGTTACGCAAATCTTCCTCTAGACACTGTCGACAGCACTTTAGTCCACTGTTAAACCTTAGCCTAGAAGCAGTAGCTCGTGATAAAGCCGCGATATGGCTGCCATCATTGCTTAGCATGTGTAGTTTAAGCATGGTCGTGCTTTTACTACGTTGGATAGAAGCCGCAACGACTGGGTAACATGTACCGTAGTACAAAAGGTTATCCACATCTATCGAAGTTTGTTCTGAAATTTGTTTGAGCATGCATGGAAGTTGTGGGTTAATTCGAACATCGGTGCGTCCAAGAAGAGCTCGGTTTTTTTCGCGTAGCGAGCGTCTTGGTGAGGCAAAGTGGCATCGTGCGACTAGGCTATAAACTGCTTCTCCTGCGATATGGTGGAAGTACATAGCTTAAAGCTGGCCTGTGGCGACCAGCATCAGAATGTAGATTACTGGAGGACTAAATCTGTTTGTCGACGTCGATAAAAATAGACGTGTAGTTCGCATAGTGGGAGACATCGTGTAGCCATTCATTTTCTTCGTGTTTGAGAAGTACTGCTTTAGAGCGTCCTCACCTACAGTCGTAAAAATGTCTTTGTACCAATCGGCACAGGCTCTTTTGAACGCTAATGTTTCAGTTTGCTCAAGCGTAAAGCCCATATGAGTTAAGGTGCTTTGTTGCACGAGTTCAAGGCTGAGTGGAAGCTCTCCATTGTTTAATGCAATCATAAGCCGTTCAACCTTCAGCATCGCATCATCAAAATACACTTCCTGGTCTGTCATTTTGGAATCACAATTTGGACAAGCTAACGTTGGTGTTGGCATTCGGCTAATGTTCTTCAAGCGGTAATCACATGAAGAGCAGGCGTTGATCAGCTTTGAACCGTGCTTGTAACAGTGAAATACGCCTTGCAATTGGTGAGGTTGATGGAAATACGTCACACCATACGTGTCTTGATCTTCCTCAACGCAGTCTTTGCAGTAACGCCATGTGCGGTTGTGCACTGTTTGCGAATGGATAAATTCAATGTGATACGGCTTTCCTGTAAGAAACAACGGTATTTGCTGATTCTCATGTTCGTTTAGGAATGGTTCGATGAGGTTGCCGTTCAAATGCGTTTTCCAAACTACACGATTGTCAGTATGGAGCGTGTCCATCAGCGAGTGATCGAGTTCAGATAATACCGTGACTGGAGAGGCGCTAAAGTGAGGCAGCCCTATACGTCGCGCGGTAGTATTAAAAGTACCAAATGGAGACATAGTATGAATTCGATGAAGGTAACTTCGCAGATGTTCGCTAGGAAGTATATTTAAGATGTTATTCATACTTACGAGCCTGTGCCAATAGAGCTTCAGGGGTAAGGTCATCAAGCATTTCTTTATCTTTTTCAGTTAGATTCAGTTGTGAAGATGAGTTTTGGGTTGCTTGTGCTTTGATCGGTTTGCCGCCAGCATCAACATTGTCATAAGAAAAGAGATCTTCTTGAACCGAATGTAAATGAGATAAAGGGTTACAATCCTCATACTTATAGAACTGGCCTCGCTTAAGGGCAGTTAGTGCTCCAGAAACTAAAATAAACTGCTCTTTAAATACATGATCTAATGCCGCGATACTCAGATCTTGGTTGTTTGGCGTTAGATAGGTCAAATAAGACATCGTTGCTTTAATTAAACTGCTTGCGATAGCAGGAATGCCTGCTGATAGGTAGTGAATATGGCGAGTTAAGGTATCTGTGTCAGTTGTCTGATTTTTTAGTAATTGTGTAGGACACATTTGCTTAATGAAGCGTTTCCAAAACGAGCTTTCAACATCACATTGATCTAAGAGTAGCGCCCCTGTCTTTCCAATTCGCCTAGCGGCAGTCATCTCTTTAGAAAACAGATTGAGTGTTGATAGTGTCCCGACGAGTAATAGTGGTACACCAACCTTGTTAAACAACTCTTCCACGAATTTTAGTGTGGCGTTCTCGTTGTTACCAACTTTCTCGTACTGTCGAGTTTCAGATAGGTTCTGAGCTTCATCTAGAACAATAATCCCAACACCATGGATGAGTAGCGCCTTACGAACCGCAATCATGAGCGCTGTAACTGAGCTTTTCTGATGTGACTCATAGTAATTCTCACCAGTTACCGAATCGATGGACTCAAGAATCCTCCAGAGTAGTGCACGCTGCCCGCGAGCTGTTGGGATATCGATCTTAAGCCAAACAATTTGTTCGTAGATGAACCTATGTCCTTGGTACTCTTGATGTGAAATGACTTGAGGAATGGCAGACAAGATGCTTTCTACCATCGCTGACTTTCCGCGACCTGATAGACCTGCTACCAAAAAACTCTGCTGATTTGCTGTTTGCTTTAGAATGCGCTCTTGCCCTTCAGGTATTTCAATAGAGTCGGCAAATTGCAATTGTTTAATATCGCCATACACCAAAGGATTGCGATAGATATAGCCTCGCTCAATCATGCGAAATACGGTGTCATAAAGGCGTGGGGCTTCATCCTGAACTACATAGCACTCAGAGAGATTATCGATGAGTGTTCTTGTGTAGTAGCCTTGGTGCTCAGGAGGAATTGCATCTATGTCGAGCGACAATTTTGGCGATTGTGTTGTCGCCTGAATAAATTGCTTGGGTAGCAGTGGAAATCCAAGTGCTTCAATCAGCGGGTTTCCAGTCATCTGAGAGTTAGGGTGAGGAATATAGTTAGCTTTCATATTAGTCGTCATCACAGTCGAAAAAGTCAGGTGATTCCAAGTTTTGGGGTTGAAGTGTGCTGCTTGATTTAGTGCTTTCTTTAGAGTTTAAAGTGGCTGCAATTCGTTCTGATTGCTTGCTACGTTCGATGGACGAAACAATGTTCTTACGCTCTTTGATACCTTTCTCGATAGACTTAGCAGAGGATGTTTTTAGGAATCGAGCGTCAGCTTTGGCTTGTTTATCAATTTCATCTATCTTGTTCAGGTAGTCTATTTTGTTTGCGAATGAATGTTCTTCATGAAGGCTTTGTTTTTGTTTGGTTAATTCGATTTCATGCAGAGTCGATTGCCAAATCTGATTGCGATATTTCTCGGAACGGTCGGTAAGTTCCAAGGTAATCAGTTCATTAGTTTCAGGATCTTTACACCAAATCCAATTGGTTAAATTTTGGTCGTATCGAACCTCCACTGTATAGCGACCAAAGTTTCGAGCTTTATCTAGCCATTTTTCTTGGATGATTTTATTTGAACTGTAATAGAGCCCTTTGAAGTAAACTCCTTCCATTCTCACATTCGCTTTGTCTGCGGGTAGTAAGGCGAAACGTAGCCGTTCTTGTGGTATCTGAGAATGAGGCATCACCATTTCTTCTAGCCCATAGACGTATAGATCTCTAGGAGAAAATCCGACGTCATCGCGGGACATTTCGAAGGTATGGTTATTCTTTCTCAAGCGGTTGTTATTTGTATGAATGATTGTCCTTATAAGCTTTTCCATAAACGCTTCGAAGGACATCGACGCATTTCTAGAAGCGTGTTGTCCTTCCTTGTTGGGAATCTTCATTACTTGACCTGGAACGAATTGAATGGCGTTTTGATTAAAAACGCCAAAGAGCCTCTCTACGGTGCCTTTGCAGTCGCCGCGATGGTAAGGAGCGAAACTGGCGATTGATAAGCCAATTTCCCCTTTAAGAATGCTTTCAATATTACGGTCTGTATATTCTGAACCACGATCCATCACGAGTTGAGAGCAAACATGATGACATGGCCATTCGTTCTCTGTGATTTCTACACCATAGCGCCTTGCAAATTCCACCTTATCGGTAAATGAGTTGAAAAGGGCTTGAGACGCTCCAGTCCAGTCTGGGCCATGAAAACATGAATGCGTACCGACGATCATGCCTGACCAAGTATCGACAACTAGATAGATAACAGGGCGACCTGTCGCCAATTGGTTGGTTTTGTCATACGGGTAACCGATATATTGGTCGGCTACTGTAGCATCTATTTCATAGCGGCTTGTAGGGCCACGGACGCCTTGTATAGCAAGCCCTGCTCGACCCCTGCGATCTTTTTGGTAGTTAATTGTTCCAACGGCTTTTCGAATCATTTCGAGCTGATCAACGTTGTTTTTGAAATGATATTTAAAGCTTGTAGGTGAAATCAGTTTGGCTCTTGGAACGGGCAACGAAAGTTCTTGCGCATCGTCAAACATAGGCTTGACCCGTGCATACATAAATTGACGCGTAAACTGGCCGTAGAGGTCACTTAGGTTTACTTTATTGCCATTTGGAATACCTTTGGAAAACAGTTTGATGTTCGCAATATCTTTCTTTGTAACTCCTCGGTATGGATTACCATATTTGGTTTTTGGCCCATTTTTTCCTAGTTCGGGATCTTGGATTGATTCTGGTGACTCAGGTAGGAACGGGTTAGTACCGCAGTTTCTCCATAGGGGCAACAATGCGTTGAGGTGAGATCCATAGTACCAATAGCGATTTAAAATTTTTGCCACATAGCTACGGCTACGACCTGACGCTTCAATTAAGCTATGTAGAATTGAACTGCTATCCAAAAATAAATAGTTGTAACGCAGCTCGTCGTTATCGACTAGTGGGGCAATTATGGTGAAGCTGGCATCCCGACGCTCTAACCATTTGCTACGCTTCTTGTCATTCAGTAACTCTTCGTCCGACATGTAGAGGAAGGGGCTAAAGGAATGCTCTTGTACCTTCCATTTCCCCGACTCTAGTTGGTTGATCGTATCGGTCATGACTAACGTATGTGGCCTTTTAGGTCTAACTACGTTGAGTTGAGTAACAGCAATTAAATCAAGTTCATAGCAGATATCTACGATGAGGTATTCCATGCTTTCAGTGTCATCGACTAGTTTTTGGTTAATTCTCATCGTGATACGGAACCATTTTTACTGTACGAAAAAGCTCGATACGTTCATTCAGGTCAACCTGTAGCTGTCCCGAATACGTTGAGTGCTGAAATATTCTTAACGCAGCTAGTTGAGTGATGTTGTGCATTCTTGCTGTATCACTCAAATGTTGCTTGAGAGTGAGCTTTGGGGACATTTGTAGCCTCTGACTAAGAGTCATTCGAATGTTTTGAAATTGGCTTTCCTCAAGCTTGTTTTCTTGGGCATGATGATAAGCTTCTCTAAGCCACTGAAGGTTATAAGTTTTGTTAGGGTGTAGTTCGTTCTCCGTAACTTGTATTAGCTGATAGTGATGTCGTTCCCAATACATTTGCTCAATGCGAAACTTCTGTTGAGTTCGAGATACTTTTCGCGTCGATTCCAACTCAGGGTCAAGAGACGAACTAGGTTTGTAGTTGAATGGTTGAAGGAACAGTTGGCCGTTAGCATCGCGAAGGGTAGCTACAATGTCAGTTGTCATCGTTGCAGCAGGAATTTCACGTCCTGTGCGTTCTTTGTATTTTGCAGGGTGACGAATATTTAACTCTACAGCGCATTCGAGAGTCTCATCTAATGGCAGCGGGTATTGTTCGTGGATATCAATAACATCTGGGTTGTGTTCAAGATGCAAAAATAGCGCTAACTCTCCAAGGCTTAATAGGTGATGGCAACGGTTTGTTTTGTGACTGAAAACAATGTGAGACAGACCAACGCTGTTTGATTGTCTAACGGTAATGAAAGGTTTGTGTGCGCCATTTGAACGATCTCTTATGTATTTCGAGATGCGATTTAATTCTCTTTTGGTAATTAATGGTTGAGTGGCTACTTTCATATGTTTAATCCTCAGTGATTAATATATTAGTAGCGTCTATTTTGGGCATTGTCTAGAAGGTTTTGTTTCTAAGGTGTTGTATTTAAAGGGATATATTATAACTTATATAAATCCTAGATTTATAATCATGTATAGGTAATGTCTTAATCTTTAATGTAATTTTTAAAAAAAATGACTGTGGTTTTTATTTTTTGAGGTTTGGATTATATTATTACTTATAAAATTACGTTATTAATTTATATCTATATTTATCTGTCACTTACGTGGCTCTAGTTTAATATTTGAGCGTTTGAACAAATTCGATAAAAAATTTAGATAAAAATCTCATTGATATTAGTGTGGTTGTATATCTTTAGCGCGGATCTATACGAAATATAACTCTATAGGACGATGGCTGAGCTATACGATTAGTTGGAATGAATTCATTCGTAGGATTTTACTGTGAGACACTTAATGGGAGAGCAATCGAATAAAGGTTTCTCGAAAGTGTACGCTTGATTCGGATAAAAATATTTAATGCGAACCTTGGTTGTTAGTTACCCAAACTACACTTTTCCCCGTGAATAAGTGTAGTACCTCTACACTTTTTCCCACGAATAAGTGTTGGATATCGACACTTTTTGCCACGAATGTATGTACCAGTGAAATTGGTTATGAATCTAATTATCTGACTTTTAGAGAAAATTTAATAATACTTGTTATTTGAATTCGTGAGGAAGTTTAAAACGTTACCAAGCATTAAATAAAGTAATCTTAAATATTATGAATAGCCCATGTCGAGGGGTGTTTTAACTATTTGAAAATCGCTTGCATTCGATTGGTCGAAGGGGAATGCAGAGTATTTATCTCTTTTTGCGATCTTGTTGTACTGTAGACACAATACCGTTGTCATTTTTGATGGGTAGATACTCTGTTTTTTATTAGATCAGAATCTTGGTTGAAGTCCTATATCGTTGGTAGAAAACCCAGCAGTAGAACTAGACGCTGCTCATACTTCTTTGTGTTTGATAGCTGATTTTTAAAAGCTGCTATAGCGCACGAAAACATATAAAATTCTTTTCACATCAAAGTTGTGTGGATATATTAAAGGCTTGCTTACTTATCTTTAAGTAACATTGGTTTAAGTATGTTGCACTTGCCCAAGGTTAGATAGTTGCTACGAACAGGAGATTTAATGTCGCACCCTTCATTTGATGCCACCCCGTCATTACTTGGCTACCTCTATCAGTTAAGATTAGGACTGCTTGTTGCATTGGAAAAATCGAGAGAAGTCAGCGATATAGACAACTGCACGATAACAATTGAAACTATTGATGATCTATCAGTAGAAGATGGAGCAATCTCTACGGAACTAATTCAGTCAAAGCACCACCTTTCAAAAGGAAACTTGACGGATAAGAGCCCTGACATATGGAAAACGTTACGTGTTTGGTGTCAGAATATCTCCAATCAGATGTCCTTTCTCGATCGCCTCCCTGTACTCACTCTACTAAGCACTGAAACCGTCGTTGAAGGATCTCTTGCTGCTTGTTTATCAGCAAATAAGCTTTTGAGAAACGAAACAGATGCTTTGAGATTGTTGCGAGAAATTGCAGATAAGGGTGGAAACAAGGCTAACGAAGAGGCGTACAAGGCGTTTTCAAACCTTGATGTAGACCAGCAGGTAAGGCTAGTTTCTTGTATTTATGTCTCGTCTGAGGCTTCGAATATTGTAGACGTAGAGAATGATATAGCTAAGCATCTACGTCTTTCTGTGTCAGCCGAAAATTTACACGCATTTACTTCTAGAGTTGAGGGAGTGTGGTTTAAATGGTCAATTGACGCGATGGTTAAGAATGGGCCTAACTCAATAAATCTCGCTGAATTCATAAAGACGCTTGAAGCTCTCAGTAAGGAGTACTCTCCTACAAGCTTGCCTGCTGAGTATGAAGATATAAGCACTGATGAATTCATTACTTCTGAAAGTGAAAAGCTATACATCCAACAATTAAAACAGTTACCCGTAACTGAACGTATGCTTAAAACTGCTATTAAAAACTGCGTAAAAGCAAAGCGTCAACGCTCTAAATAGCTGATCCTAATTATGCTTCACTTTTTGTACTCCATGACCACCGCTGGGAAACGATGAAATGTTATCCATAAAGTTTCGAACCCGTTTTAATAGTTGCCACATTGCTTTGCATTGATGATTCCGAGTTACTGTTTCATGTAA
>NZ_JATABH010000044.1:0-32723 GCF_036533775.1 Vibrio sp. M260112
GGAATCAATGAAGAAATCATACGCCGATATGTAAGACATCAAGAGAAGCAAGAGCGAGTAGAGCAGCACCAGTTGGCGTTGGATTAAACAAAGGCCCCCTTTTAGGGGGCTCACACAAAGCCACCTTCTTTAGAAGGTGGTAATTTACTAGAACGGATACCAGAACAATTCGGTTTCTAGATAGCGCTTAGCTACCGCCAATATGACGATGACCGCAATGGCTAGCAGGCAGAGTTTGTCCGTGTTGCCTAGTGGTCTTGAGCTATACCATGAACGGGTATTGTGGCGTCCAAATCCTCTTAACGTCATCGCGTTGGATATTTCATCTGCTCGGTCCAAGCTTGAGAAAATGAGAGGACCAAGGATCTTCGCCACGTTTTGTAGGCGCTGCACTAGAGGTGTGTTTTTTGATATATCAAGGCCACGGGCCTGTTGAGCGTGCATGATATTGACGAAATCGTTCTTGACCTCAGGAAGGTAGCGCAGTGTCAGACTGACGGCATACGCAATCTTGTAAGGCACGCCAATGCGGTTCAAGCTGGCTGCAAACTCTGTCGGGTGAGTAGTAAAGACAAATACCAAGGCAATTGGGAACATGCTGAAGTATTTGAGAGTGACCGTAACCAAATAGAACAGAGTCTCTTGAGTTAGCGAATAGTGGCCAGGCAGATTAAACACAACAGTACTTGATCCAATGTATTCACTGCCTTGTTGGGGAGCCAACAAAAACATAAATAGTGCGTTGAGTGTTAAGACACTGGCTGTACCAATGAGCAAAGGTTTGTAAACTTTGAAAGGTACTTTAGTGATTTTTAGTAAGTACAGGCCTGCCACAATCAGTAAACCAATCAATCGGATATCGAAAGTGGTCAGTACCACAGTGACCCAAGCCATAAATAAGGCGAACTTGGTAATGCCATTTAGTGCATGCAAAGGCGACTTGGTATCGACATAACTGATACCAAACTTCATTTTAGAAGCTTTCATGCTGCGTGATTCTCTAGTTGGATGAAGTACTGCATAAACGCATTGATATCGGCGACATCTAAACGCTCTGCCAGATCATATAGGCTAGTGGTGGTTAGATTGGCTTTGTCGAGTAGCTCGGGCTGGCTGAAAACTTCAGTCATCGGCGCATCTGCTATCAAGCGGCTGTCAGAAATAACAATTGAGCGGTCAGTGTATTCGAGCACAAGATGCATATCGTGGGATATGATCATGACAGTAATACCTAACTGCGAATTTAGTTTGCGAACAAAGTTCAGCATAGAGGTGTAGTTGCGATAATCCTGTCCTGCGGTAGGTTCATCAAGAATCAGCAGCTTAGGCTCTAAAGCAAGGATTGAAGCGATGGTCACACGCTTTTTTTGTCCATAGCTTAGCGCTTCAATTGGCCAGTTTCGGTACTTGCTCAAACCACAGAGTTCAAGGGTATCGAGCACTTTCTTCTCAACCTTTTGTTCTGACAATCCTTTGTTGCGCAAACCAAAGGCAACTTCATCAAAGATCATGTGGTGTGAAATCATATGATTTGGGTTTTGTAACACCACACCAATTTGCTGGCTGCGCTCAAAGATAGAAAGAGTAGCAATGTCTTCTCCCTCTAAACAGATAGAACCTGAATCTGGCTCGATTACACCCATAATTAATTTGGTAAGCGTCGATTTTCCGGAACCGTTTTTGCCAAGTACAGACACAAATTCGCCGTGAGAAATAGTAAAAGAGACGTTTTCTAACGCATTCTTCTCACCGTCGTAAGAGTAGGTTAACTCGTTGATGGTAAGTAGACTATCTTCTGAGCGAGTAAGCGTTTTGGTTGGACTCTGCCAGTTGGCAAAGTGCGGCCTATAGCCAGTGATAGGCATCTCTTTAATAGAGGAGTAAGTGTTCAATTGTTCCAACGGACAATTGGCCGCTTTTAGAGCCGTTAAGTAGAGTGGTTCACGAATTCCATGAGTTTCGAGTAGAGTTGACGCCAGTAATGCGTCGGGTGTCATGTCTGCAACAATTTCTCCTTGTTGCATTAGAATGACTCGATCTACGGGGCGGTGTAGAACATCTTCTAGTCGATGCTCTATGATGATGACTGTCTTACCCGTATCACGATGCAACTGGTCAATGATCTCGATGGTTTTTCGGCTTGTCTTTGGATCCAAAGCGGCAAGTGGTTCATCAAACAGCAAAGTATCAACATCATCTACTAAAATGCCGGCAAGCGATACACGTTGTTTCTGGCCTCCAGATAGATCGTGTGGCGAACGATCAAGCATGTCACCGAGCTCTACCATTTGCGCCGTTGACTTGACGATAGGGTCCATCTCGATGTTCGAGGCCAGTTGATTCTCTAATGCAAAGGCAATGTCTTCGCCTACACTCAGCCCAACGAATTGACTATCGGTGTCTTGTAACACCGTACCAATCTGCTCTGTGTATTGGTGAAGATCCAATTGAGTCGCCGCGTTGCCATTTAAAAGCAATTGACCTGAAGTCTCGCCCTTGATGGCGTGCGGGATCAGACCGTTCAAGCATTGGCCAAGTGTCGACTTTCCGCTACCACTTGGCCCGATAATGACGATTTTCTCTCCTTTCTCTATCCTTAGATTGATATGTTTAAGCGTCGGTTTATCCAGTGACTCATATCTAAAAGAGAAGTCAGAAAATTCAATGGTCATTATCGTTTAAGCCTCAGAAAGATTGCGGCTTTGTTTGTTGCGTTTTGCGACAGATTTAAGGATAAAGTAACCCACAACGGCGATCAGAACGGTGTTACCCGCAGCGATGATCGTCAACTGAGTAAAGACCTTGGTGAATGGTTCTGCGTAGAGAACGGTGTCGAGCAAGGCTGAACAGCCGTAGCCAAATACATTGCCAACCAAAGCAAGGAGAACGAAGAGAATAAAATCTTTGTTATCGAAGTGGCCTTGAGAGATACGCTGTTTGGTTAAGATAGGGAAGAAACCGATCACCAAGCCGACAATGCCTGAGCCCAGAACCCAAGTTAGCCATACGCCCCAGCCAGCAAATAAATCGGTCACCCAGTGGCCGATAAATCCAACTAGGAAGCCAACGATAGGGCCAAATAGTACAGAGAAAAGAGCTAATACAGCCATTGCTGGTTTAAGTGTTGTATTGGCGAAAACTGGAATACCAAACATAGGTAGACCGCCGATACCGTAGAGTGCTGCGCCGATCGCGATGACCACGACTGTTTTTGCTGAAAAGTTCATAGATAACCTTTTGTATTACATCCTTTCATCCGTGCTTTTAGCGATGAACAACGAGCGAATGAATGGCAATGAAGTTGAGAACGCAATGATAGGTGCTTTATTTGATTAAGTTTTATACACCTAAGTTCGTAAGGTGCAGATTATACCTTCAGAGTTTGAGCTTGGAAAGCTAACTATCTGGATGGCTAAAAAGTAGCTGGTTCTTTTACTGATTAAAAATGCCGTTCTTAATCCTGCCAATGAAAAAGGCCTCTATGATGGAGGCCTGTTGATTGGTAGGGTTAATGATCGAGATAGAGGTAGTTTTGCCAGCTCTTCATTCGAATCAGGACTTTACGCATGATAGAAACATGGCTGAATCGATCTGAATAGACGGCCACTTCAACTGCAGTACCTAAAGGAAGTTGGTACTCAGTGAGGTCGTCAGTAATTTTAAGCGTCACAAAGACTCGTCCACTGGTTCTCAATGCTTCAGTACCAAGTAAGCTACCACGAGCTTGGAACTGGCTTTCGCCTATGGCGGGTAGAACCTCTATCACTTCGCCTTTAAACACTTTTCCTGGTAGTGCTCTGAATAGAAACTCAGCTTCAAAACCTGGTTTTAGTCTTTGTAGCGAATTTTGGCGAAACGCGGCGGTATAGATTTTTTCTTCGGTATGGACGAAAGTCATAACCGGTGCCAGCGGTAGCGGTACGGCCATCACACCAGGTCGCAGCGCAAGTTGTGTGGCAAAGCCATCTGTGGGCGCTCTCACGACGGTCTGCTCTAAATCAAACTCGGCTTTGCGAAGGTCAGCTAAAAGGCGAGCAACCGTGGTGTTTTCACCGCCGATCACAGAGTCTAGCGCTAGATCAGCTTGTTCAACGCCCGCTGCTGCGGACTCAACGGCTGCTTGCGCCGCTTTGTAGGCTTGACGGCGAGTATCAAGTTGTTGCTCGGTGAACGCACCTTTATCGTAACCACGTTGATAGCGCGAGAACTCTCTTTGTGCTTTATCTCGTTCAGCAATCGCTTGTACTTCTGCGGCTTTGGCGGCCTGAAGCTTAGACTCTAAGCCAAGGGCTCCCTGGCTTGCTTCTTTGATTTGAGCTTCTAACTTAGCCACTTCGGCCTGATAAGGGATGGGATCAATTCGAAACAAAATATCGCCTTGTTGCAATGGCTTATTTGTTTCGACAGGGACCTCAATCACTTTACCACGCACGCCAGACACGATCGGTGTTGAAGAGAAAACCTGATTGCCGATCTGAGTAAATGGGTGGTTGAAGTTCATTAATAGAATCAGCGTACCGATCAAAACCACGCCCCCAAGCACTGCTGTTGGGACAGTCCACTTATTCAATGGGATATTGAATACTTTGAAAATGGTAATACACAGCGCGGCATAAGTCAGAATGAGTAGTAAATCCATTATTGCTCCTCCTGCTTATTGTTATCATCAGACTTTTTCTGGCTTTGGGTTGCTTTGAGGGTTGCAATTTCCTGCTCTAACTGATCAACCTGATCGATGAGGGTGGAAACTCGATGGTGAATATCATGCTGCTCTTCTTCGAGCTTTTGAAATCCCCAGCCCCGCTCTTTTCGCCAAATGGTGGCCCAAATCCACAAAAATGGCCAAATGGCATGAAGAGTAAAGAGGCTAACCCAGCCCGCGTAGTGAATGGCGTCTTGGTGGGGATGCCCGCGCTCTTTAGCTATTTCATAGGGAATATCGTGAATAACGATAATGCCATAGAAGATAACTAGGGCAACAAAGACCAACAGCCCTAAGGCGAAGTAGTCTAAAAACATAGCTAACTCCCTGTAGTTGTGTTTCTAAATTTAAATCGTACGGCGGTTGAGAAATAAAGTATAGAAATAAAAACAACAAATTAGCGATTAATTGGTTACAATTTTGTCGAAAGTTAAAGCACAGCGACGTTATGCGAGGAATGATGGGTTTTCAGGGAGAGATTGCCGTAATATGTCTTGGTCAGGCGTAGCTTTCGGTTTGTTGGTACTTTCCTTGTTCTTTATTCAGTAGTTGACTACTCAGTGCAGACTTGATTACGCCCATTTGCTTTGGCTCGATAAAGTGCTTTATCTGCTCGGTAAAATGTGCGCTGGGTGTTTTCGCCCTCGCGATGGAGCGTAATGCCAATACTCACGGTTAGTCCGCGTTCGCCAAGAATATTTTGCCAACCAAAATTGAAAATACGCTCACGGTAGTTTTCGGCATGCAATTCAGCCTGCTCGAGTGTAGAACGTTCGAGAATCACCAAGAACTCTTCTCCACCAAAACGCACACATGAAGCGCCACGAAACTTGAAATAGGTTGAAAGTTCGTGGGAGACGTTAACAATAGCTTTGTCTCCAACCAAATGGCTCAGCTCATCATTGATCGACTTAAAGTGATCGATATCGATGACCATCAAAGCAAATGGCACATCATGCAACAGCAAGTCTTTCAGTTTGACATCTAACCAACGGCGGTTGTGTAGAGAGGTCAAAGGATCGGTAAACACATCTTGTTGAAGCTGAGCTACGGCATGTTTTTGGCTTTCTGTAGTCTCTTTCAGCTCTCGGTTCTCTTGCTCAGACAAGATCAGTTTTAATTGCAACTCAAAACGAGAAAGTCGACGTAGTTGACTGGCGCCTAACTCCCCGATTGGGATCTTCTTCATTAGATCACTCTCAATCCGGTAGGCGCTTTTTTGGTATTCTAGGGCACTTTTGAAATCATCTCTCTGCGCGCTAATTTCCGCCAGTGAGTTACATAGCTGAAGGTTGAGGATCGGAGACGCGTATTGTTTGATTCGTTTTCGGGTTGATTCTAGAACCCAATTGGCAATATGAGGTTTATTTACTTCACACAGGCAGGCAGCAAGTTCTAAACGGATCATGTTAGACAGCCAAGTCGAGTGAATGTTACCTGTCGTGTACTGTACGTTGCCAAGACAACGCATCGCTGAGTCTAGTTGTCTGCTTTGTCGATATAACTTTGCTTGGTAGAGAAGAATTTGGCCAGACAGAACTTTGTCACTGACTAGGATGCTTAACTCTTCACACTCTTTAATCAGATCGCTTGCAGCGGTGGTTCGATTGAGTTCGATATAACAGGCCAACATATAGAGTTTGTAACGCAAACGGAGCGAACGACTACTAATGGCATGGTCGATACTGTCAACTTTTTGATAATAACGCAGTGCGCGGTTGTGATCGCCATAGGCATCGCATAAGTTGCCCATACCTATGACCGCAAGAACATAAGCATCAATGAAGCCGTTATCGACCGCTATCGTCGATGAACTGCTGTATTCACCAAGAGCGCCATGGTAATCCCCATTTTCTACCAGTTTATCTGCAAGTGCGTTACGTACCTCTAAAATGAGCTCAGCGTCTTCAGGCAGAGAGAGATACCTTAACGCTTGTCTAAGTTCATCTATGCTGGCTTGCAACTGCTTCAGCTCAAAACGAAACTCAGCGCTAATGATTAAACACTGTGCTTTTTCCTGCGATGTGGTTGCTACATGTAGTCTGACATGATCCCAAAATATCAATGCCTCTTCACCGGACACGGAAGCTGCATCTAAACCGGAGTCAGATATCTTTTTAAACAATGCTTCCATCATGATCTTCCTGTTGCATGCTGTCTTCGAGCTGCTCTAATGTGAAAGGGAAAGAGAGGATATCTTGGTATACAACCTTAGGTAAATCTTGGTTGAGCCCACGACGGTGCCATGGGTAAATTTCAATCATTTTTGCAAGGATATGGAAAACGTTTAGCGCTTCTTCACCTTTGTCGGCCAGAAGTAATCCGATGCGTTCACTGCTCAGTCGAGCCAGCAGATCTTGTTTATTACAAATCGAGTGTGTCAGTTCCGCACAGACATCAAGGCAGTTGGAGTCATGGTGTTGGATGGTAATGACGGCATGGTTCGAGCGCTTCAGTTCAGTCTTGAATAGAACTAACTGCTCCCACCAATAGGTTTCCGATACCATCTGACTTAACTGTTTGTCTGGGTCAAATTCATGTTGACCACGAATTCGGTTGATCAGCTTGCGGGCGCGTTGTTCGAGCTGTCGTTTAGACGCGCGGGCTTTGTCGTTACTGACTCTTGCTGTTTGCTCGCGGAGCATAGCAATAGAGTGTTTACGATATTTTTGAAACGCTTGAAGGGCAGTTTGGTAGTCGCCCGACTCTTCAGCGACACGAGATTGTTGGAAACAGATTTGCGATAGCAACTCGCCATTGTCGAAGGAAATGGCAGACTGTTCTGCCTGTATGAGTAATTCTGCGGCTTTTTCGGGTCTTTTACGGAGAAGTTCGACTCGCGCTCGGCTAATGAATGAGTGCGCCTTCATCCAAATGAGATCGTGGCGCAGGGCGAGTTCGTGAGCTTTGCTGGTGGCTTGTTCTGCATCCTCGATGCGCTCAAGTCCTAGCAGGGCTAATCCTCTAAAATCCCACACTTCTGCTTGCCATGTTTTATCTTGATGGTCTTTTAACACTTCCATCGCACCATCGAGAACCGAGAGCATTTCCACATAGTTGTTGAGTAAATACAGATCCCAAGCGAGTAAGATTCGTGCCTTACCTTCGAGCCAGCCAATACGGCTGTTATTGGCCACCTTAACGGCTAATTCATGGGTAGATTTGGCAAGTTGGTATTCGTGGGTGATACGCCAGACATTACCAAGGCCAATCAGTGCTTCGAGTTGGATTTCTGTTTCATCAACTAGGGCAGACTGCTCTAGCGCGTTGATCCAAAATTGCTGTGCGGAGTAGTATTTGGCTTCTCCCCAGTAATGCAGGGCGTGAATGTGTAAGATTTCTGGAAGGAGGTCGTCAGTATCAAGTGCATTGAGTTTACTATGGGCGTCTTTTATGTACTTTAAGCCCTTGCGGTACTCCATTGTGCACCAAGCACAACGAGACATGATGATTAGACACTGGATTTCACCTTCAGGGAAAAGGATCTGCGATGAGCGAGCGGCGCATTGCTCAGCAATCGCCCACACTTTATCGGGTTCCGTTTCAATTCGCCCTTTGAGTTGCTCAATTTCGACTTCTAACAGCCGCTGGCTTTTATCCAATGAATCAATCCTTTACTGCATCAGTGTTCACATACTTACTGGTATTATATTAATTGCTAAAGAATGAACACTACTAAAAGTGCTAAAACAGAAACTGTTTACGGGCATTCGTCACATTACTGAGAATTATGAAAGTAGTTCGCGCAAAGTCAAAGGTGATTGAGTCAATTCTAAAGTTTGAGCGGCTGTCCTTCCTGTCTTATCCTGATAGCATAAATTATGCCATGCTCTGAATATATCAAGCATTGGCATCAGTCCACCTGGACGTAACTTGCGCCTAGGTTCATTGATAAAGCTCTCAAACAAAGTTTGAAAACGATGTTGATAAAACTCTGTTTGGCGGATTGAAGCCTTACGAATCCACTGTTTTGGTTGGTTATTATTCCCAGCTAGGTAACAAATACCTTTAGAGGCTTGTTCGCCAGACACTATTGCCCACCTATCGCGCCACCATCCCATGTGAACAATATCGATTTTGTCGATTGGGTTTTCTTCTCGCCACGCTTTATCTTCCTCAACGTACATAAGGTCGATATTTTGACGCTGTATTCTCGGCAGGCAAACACTCAAGGCCGCAGAACGTAGTACCGGATCTTGTGGCAAATATATGGAGACTTGACGCTCACTGTGACACATATCCATCACGTGCAGAAAATGCGCGTAGGAAGTATAGGGTGGACGAATCAACGCACCCTTCGACGGGTAGTTAAATACCGTAAGATTTCCCATTGGATCTTCAACGTTACCGCGAGCCAAAATGGTTTGATATTGCTGATCAATGCGCTCCCTTAAGAACGGAGAAGGGGTTGGCGCTGGCATATTGGCTTCGGATGAATGTTCACGTGAAACGAATCGTGCCGGAAACTGATACGGATCGTGATCGACACTCCCACTAGGTTCTTCGTCAGCAGAATAATTGACGTGTTGACATAAGATGTAACCACTGTGCGCTTCACCAGTCGCTATCCACAAAACGCCATTATTGCTTTTGGGCTGGAGAGACACGTAATGAGAGGCAAGCTCATAGTCTTGAGCGTGGTTTACCCAACGGGCGTCAAACATGGCCAGTTTTCTACGACAACGACTTGCGATGTGATCGAGGTGATCGTAAAACGTCTTTGGATTGATCTCTAACTTGCGGCATATTTCGCGTACGGAATAGCCCATAAAGAGCAAACCAAGTAGGTTTTCTTGGAAGTGCAGTTTTTTATTGGCACCTGACCATTTATCGACAAACGTCGACTGACATGACTTACAACGGTAACGCTGACGGTCACCGCTATAGCCAAAGGCATGGTATAGATGTTTATGGGTGTGGACAGAAAGTCCGAAGTTTTGACAGTCGTCATTACGACAGGCGGGTAGGCCGTCGCTGTGGAGATGTCTAAGGCGGTGAAGTTCATTTAAAACTTCACGGTTATTAAGTAAGGGGGGGAAAGCACCACACTCCCGACATACCATCGCAGGTCGCTTAGGGTTAGCATGCTGCACAACGTAACGATGCGCTTCACTCAATCCAAAGTTGTCACACGCCAATGTTTTACAAAAGTTGAGCTGTAACCCGTCTGCTTCCTGTGGCAGTTTGCCAGTAGTCACTATCTCCCCCTCGGGATATTCAGGCCACCGAAGACAACTTTGGCGGCAATAAGAATAGAATTAGATGTTGATCGCTGTTTCTAGAGCCACTTTCATCATGTCGTTGAATGACTTCTGACGCTCTTCTGAACTTAGCTTCTCACCACGGATGATGTGGTCAGATACAGTTAGGATAGTTAGTGCTTTCGCCCCTAAGTCTGCAGCAACACCGTAGATACCTGCTGCTTCCATATCAACACCTAGAATGCCTAGCTTTTCCATCTTCTCGAAGATGTCCGCTTCTGGTGTGTAGAATAGGTCTGCAGAGAATACGTTACCTACTTTTACAGGAACTTGTTGAGCACGCGCTTGGTTCACCGCTTCTTCAAGTAGACCGTAGTCAGCAATCGCCGCGAAATCATGGTTGTTGAAACGAATGCGGTTAACTTTAGAGTCAGTAGAAGCACCCATACCGATCACAACGTCCATTAGGTTTACGTCGTCACGTACCGCGCCACAGCTACCTACACGAATTACGTTCTTTACGCCGTACTCAGCGATAAGTTCGTGCACGTAGATACAGCAAGAAGGGATACCCATACCGTGGCCCATAACCGATACTTTTTTACCTTTGTAAGTACCAGTAAAACCAAACATATTACGAACGTCACAAACTTGTTTGACATCTTCTAGGAAAGTTTCAGCGATGTACTTAGCGCGAAGCGGGTCGCCTGGCATAAGTACTGTTTCTGCGAAATCACCAGGTTGAGCGTTAATGTGTGGGGTTGCCATAGTTATTACTCCAAATTTATTAGTCAATCACGGTGTTGATTACTAATTGTGTTGATTTTGAAAAATCTGTTGAGGCAATACTAGCTATATCTGCCAATACTCCATGAGAAGTATGTCACAAAAGAGCGGCTATGTGTGCCAAATGTGCCCATTGATAACCAAATGTGTTGAAATTGGTAAAGCAATCGATTCGGCAAAACGTTTGCTTTAAGTGGTGAACCAAATAAGCAATTTTTTCGTACCATTTCCCATGATTGTACAAACACTATTTTTGTACAGTTGAAGAAAACTATGCTAAAACTTGTACAGGATTTTTACTTGTATAGCCACAAAGTTCGTAAGGAGCTCGCTATGGAACAGAAGATTAAGATTGGCATCAGTGCTTGTGTATTGGGTGAACGAGTGCGATTTGACTCCGGCCATAAAGTCAGTAAGTTTGTGACCAAAGAGCTCGCGCCTTATTTTGATTTTGTATCCGTCTGCCCTGAGGTGGGAGCCGGGATGCCAGTACCAAGACCGACGATTCGCTTAATTTCGAATGAAGAGCGAATTGCTTTGGTCGAAACGAAGGATCCAAGCAAGGAACATACTCAACAAATGATCGACTTTTCCAAAGCAAAAGTAGAGGCGCTAGCGAGTGAGCAGTTATGCGGCTATATCGTCTGTGCTAAATCACCAACTTGTGGCATGGAAAGAGTCAAAGTCTACAAAAATGGTGGGGCTGAAAACATTGGTGTCGGGCTTTATACCAGAGAGTTAATGGAGCGAATGCCATGGCTACCGATAGAAGAAGACGGTCGGCTTAATGATCCTGTGCTCAAAGAGAACTTTGTAACTAGGGTCTACACCTTACAAGATTTCTATCAGTCTATGGGTGATGAACCGACAAGAGGGAAAATCGTCGCATTCCACTCTAGATATAAGTTGGTACTGATGGCACACCATCCTCAGTCCTATAAAAAATTAGGCAGCTTAGTCGCCAATATAAAAGAGTATCGGCTTGATGAGTTTTACTCTCTCTATCGTGAAGGGCTAATGAAAGCGATGTCGTACCGAGCGAGCAGAAAGAATAACACCAATGTTCTTCTCCACATTCAGGGCTACTTTAAACGTCAATTAGGTAAAGCCGAGAAACAAGAGCTGCGTCAGACCATCGATGATTATCGTGTCGGTTTACTCCCTTTGCTCGCCCCCCTCACTCTGCTTAAACATTACTTGTCGGCGCATCCTGATCAGTACCTTTCTCAGCAGGTGTTCTTCCAACCTCATCCTCAGGAGTTACGTTTAAGATATGGATTGTGAACAAAAGCAGTATGCAATTAGAGAAGTGTCTCAACTGACTGGTGTAAAGCCCGTGACATTGCGGGCTTGGCAACGGCGCTACAATTTAATTCAGCCACACCGTACGGAAAAAGGTCACCGAATCTATACTGAGCAGCACATAGCGCTTATTGGGGAGATACAGAGTTGGCTGAGTAAAGGAGTCTCTATCGGTAAGGTCAAACAGGTTTTAGATCTGAATGACGCCGGCGAGGCAAATGAGCTGACTGTTGTCAATCATTTGGATGAGGTGCCGTTGTTGTTAGAGGCTTTAGCTAAGCTCAGCAAAAACAAAGCGGACTCCATCATCGCCACAGTGCTGAAAGAGTACCCGATTGATATTGTAGAGCGGCAGTTCATTCAGCCCACTGAAAAAGCGCTTTCCGTGGTTCGGTTCGGTTTACGATCACTCCAAACTGGGATGATGAGAACCTTATTAGTTGCACGGCTTAACGAGATTTTAGAAGCAGAAAACAAAGTATCTAGCTCTAAACGTTGCTTACTTATTTGTTATGAAAGCACCAACGATATCGAGTCTCGCTTGTGGGCATTAACGCTTTCTCAGTCAGGTTTGCATGTCGTTATTGTCGATGGTGTCGATGACTTGTCGGGATTAGTAGAACACCCTGACTTACATGTTTATGACACATTGGCGATTTTTAGTGGACGTCCAGTTACCGTAGCCCAGCAATCTCACATTGAGAGAATTAAGCTCAGTTTTAGCGGCAACCTGGAGCTATCCGATATGGTAGAAAGCGAGTAAAACGATGAAGTTAGTATGGCTACGTAGAGACCTGCGTGTCGAAGATAACCGTGCCTTGAACTTAGCATTAGCATCAGGCCAACCTGTCGCAGCCATTTATGTTGCAACACCTAAGACTTGGCAGCGTCACGGCTTGGCACCTATTCAGGCAGACTTGATCTTTCGTCGCTTATGCGAATTGCGCAATGATCTTGATTTACTCAATGTCCCTCTATTCTATGTGCAAGTAGAGACGTTTACACAGGCGGCAGAGAGAGTGGCTGATTTGGCACAAGCCAACTTAGTGAGCGGCGTTTTCTACAATAAGGAGTATGAAGTTGACGAGCGAAATCGCGATTCATATTTAGAACAGCAACTGAGCGATTCCGATATCGAAGTGATAGGGGTCGATGACAAGTGTGCGTTGAGACCGGGCAGTGTGCTCAATAAACAAGGGGACTACTTCAAGGTTTTTACCCCGTTTAAACGCGCATATCTTACCAAATTGTACCAACAGCCTATTAGCGTACTGAAAGCAAAGCCTGTCGACTGCAAAGCTGAGCTTCAATCCATAGACGGCATAGAACGGCTTTCGTCGGCTTGTGCTCTAGATTACCCTCGCGTGTGCAGTGGAAATTACTCTGTCGAAACCAATGCTATCATTGGTCAACTTCGACGTTTTGTTTTTGAACGTTGTGATCAGTATGATCAGCAAAGGGATATTCCATCGATCAACGGCACCAGTATGCTATCTCCCTATTTAGCTATAGGGGCCTTATCGATACGTCAGTGCATGGCCCGTCTCCATGATAGTCAGACATTGCCACTCACCGCAGGAAGAGAAGTTTGGCTAACTGAATTAGTCTGGCGCGACTTTTATCAGCACTTGATCTACTTTGAAGATAAGTTGAGTAAAGGCAAGAGCTTTGTTGAATGGGGAGATTCACTTACTTGGCGAGATTCAGCCAGCGCAGTGATAGCTTGGCAAACAGGACACACAGGCTATCCCATTGTTGATGCAGCAATGAGGCAGCTAAACCAGACTGGCTGGATGCATAATCGATTAAGAATGATTGTGGCCAGTTTTTTAGTCAAAGACCTGCATCTAGATTGGCGTGTCGGCGAACGATACTTTATCTCGTATCTCATCGACGGTGACTATGCGGCCAATAATGGTGGCTGGCAGTGGTGCGCTTCTACCGGTTGTGACGGCCAACCCTATTTCAGGATCTTTAACCCCATTTCTCAGGGAGAGAAATTCGACCCTCAAGGTGACTTTGTTTACCAATGGATTCCTGAGTTAGCCAAAGTACCTCGCCAGTTTATCCATCAACCCTGGAAGTGGAGTAAAGCAAAGGAATTGTCATATCCGTCACCAATAGTTGATCATAAGACCGAAAGAGAGATAACCTTAAGCCTTTATAAAGATGCTAAGGACAATGTGAATGGTACGTAAGTTTATCGCGTTCTTTTGTTGTATAAGTTCGCCTTTATTTGCGGCTACTTACGACTTGCCTGCAAAAGAAAGCAGTATAGTAGGCAGAACTCAATATCATAAGGTGCAAGAAGGTGACACATTGGCGAATATCGCCAAGCAATACGATGTTGGTTTTCTCTCTCTTATGGCTGCAAATAAGGGGGTAGATCCCTTTCTTCCCACTATAGACTACGTATTGACTATTCCGACCCAAATCATTTTGCCTAATGTTGAACGTCAGGGAATCGTGATCAACTTAGCTGAGTTACGACTCTACTATTTTGAACCTGAGATCAATAAGGTCCATATTTTCCCTGTCGGCATTGGACGTATAGGGCGTGATACTCCAGAAATGGAGACTAAAATCAGCCAGAAACGTCCAAATCCTACGTGGACTCCACCAGCATCGATTCGAAAAGAGTATCTTGCCAAAGGCATCGAGCTACCAGCGGTTGTACCGGCCGGGCCTGAAAACCCACTAGGAGAATACGCGTTACGCTTGGCGTACGGCGCTGGAGACTATCTAATTCATGGGACCAACAAAGATTTTGGTATCGGACTTAGAGTCAGTTCAGGTTGTATTCGCATGGATCCGAAAGATATCGAGTGGTTGTTTTCACAGGTTCAGTTAGGGGAGAAGGTACGTGTGATCAATGAACCTATCAAGGTGGCATTAGAGCCAGATCGAAGTGTCTTTCTCGAAGCTCATGAGCCTTTGACTCGTAGTGATGGCATCAAGAAACCTTTAATCATGCCGCAAGAACTAACATGGTGGTTGGAAGAATTTGACCAGTCGGATGTTAAGGCACGAGCTGCAATCCTTGCTCAAAACGGTGTTCCCGTCGAAATCGTCGCACCAAGCTTTATCAACTAAAGAACAAAAAAAGAAAGGGTCTGCATGCAGACCCTTTCTTTTAAAAGACGTAATTACTTAGTGTAAGACTGAGCAATGTTGTCGATACGCTCATTTGCACGAGCTGCTTCTTCTTGAGCTGCCATAGCCGCATCACCAGACTTACGAACTTCTGATTGAAGAGCTTGAACGTCTTGGCTTAGCTGGCTTACTTGATTGCTCAGTTCATCCATTTTCGCAGTAGTAGCTTCGTCTGGACCAGACGCACAACCAGCTAGTAGAAGCACAGAAGATGCTGCAGCTGCGATCAACATTTTGTTCATAAGTGAACTCCTTGCATGTATAAGTATCAATAAAATGTTCTATACTTTTTCGTGTATAGCAACGTCAATTAGTGTAGCCCTAATCTTACGCTTCCAAAAGTCAGGAAAAGTCAAAAAAACCCAAGATTTTAGGTAATTATCGAATTAGTTGACCCACGTCTCATTGGTGAGAGCAATGAATGTAAGGCAATAAAAGTGATACTTTCATTGCATTAGTGACATTCGATATTATTTTATGTGATCTCTATCCTCCTTGAGCGAATCCAGTTATCATAGCCTGTTTTTATTAATTCCCGTGTCGTAAGGCTCCATCATAAGCTTCGCCTGCGACATTTAATGATCAAATGGAGAATACTTTGCACTTTAAAGATTTAGGTTTAGACAATCGCTTACTCAAGAACTTAAAGCATTTTGACTTTAAGAAGGCGACAGAAATACAGCAACAAGCGATCCCGGTCGCGATTGCAGGTAAAGATCTGTTGGCTTCTTCGAAAACGGGTTCTGGTAAGACGTTGGCTTTTGTTTTGCCTATGTTGCACAAGTCATTAAAAAACAAAGCATTCTCAGCAAAAGATCCTCGCGCAGTGATTCTTGCACCAACGCGTGAGTTGGCAAAACAGGTTTACGGCGAACTACGTTCTATGCTGGGTGGCCTGACGTACGACGCGACTCTGATTGTTGGTGGTGAGAACTTTAATGATCAGGTGAAAGCACTACGCCGCTACCCTAAGTTCATTGTTGCGACGCCAGGGCGTTTAGCCGACCACTTAGAACATCGTTCACTGTTCTTAGATGGACTTGAAACACTTGTTCTTGATGAAGCAGACCGCATGCTTGACTTGGGTTTTGCTCCTGAACTGCGCCGTATTCACCTCGCTGCTAAGCATCGCCGTCGTCAAACTCTCATGTTCTCTGCCACACTTGATCATGCTGAAGTGAATGACATCGCTTTCGAAATGCTTGATGCGCCAAAACGTATTGCGATTGGTGCAGGTAGCGAAGAGCACACAGATATCACTCAGAAGTTTTACTTGTGTGATCACTTAGATCACAAAGAAGCGATTTTAGAACGCATCTTAGAGCAAGAGAACTACAAGCAGCTGATTATCTTTACGGCGACGCGTGCCGATACGGAAAGACTGACCGCCAAGCTGAATGAGAAAAAGCTTAAAGCGATTGCGCTTAGCGGTGGCTTAACTCAGACTCAGCGCAATACGATTATGAGTCAGTTTGAACGTGCTGTGTTTAAGATTCTTGTCACAACCGATATTGCTTCTCGCGGTTTGGATATTGCTAGCGTTACGCACGTGGTTAACTTTGATATGCCGAAACATACTGAAGAATATGTTCACCGAGTCGGCCGTACTGGTCGAGCAGGTAATAAAGGTGACGCAGTTTCTTTGGTTGGGCCAAAAGACTGGGATAGCTTTAAGCGTGTAGAGGCGTTTTTACAGCAAGATTTAGCATTCTCTGAGCTTGAAGGGCTGAAAGGTAAATTTAAAGGCTTACGTCCTAATAAACCCGATTATCGTGGTAAAGGTAAGTCTGCGAAGAAAGCGGCACCACAAGCCAAGAAAGCAGCCAAGAAACCCGTTAAACGCGATAAGAGTTTTCATCAGAATGTTGCTGTGGGTGATACGGTATTCATTCCGAAAAAGAAAGTCGCACCAAAAACAGACGACGAATAAGCCGTCAGATAACAAGAAAATGTCACGTTTTGGCTTACTAATTCATAGATGTTGCCAAGATTTGTATCGATAATGCAATCAATAATTCGCGCTATTGTAAAACACTGCACGGTGCAGGGTCACTAAGGAATTATATTATTTAACATAGTCTTACAGGATGTTGCTTAGTTTGTGTGAGAGGGTACTTATGTTTGGTTAACCTAGGTTTACAATTTTATTTTGAGTATTGAAAGATTTTCACCTTTGTCATAGAGGCTTCAACTAAGTGAAACACAACTGTCATATTTGAGTCCTAAAGTGGGCAGCGTTCAAGTTAAACACAACGGCAATAACGCCACTTAAGGATAATGTGATGAAAAAGACAGTAATCGGTGCAATCGCACTTCTAGGCGCAATGGCAGTGACTTCAGTTTCTGCTAAGGAAACGATCTCTGCTGTAGGTTCTAGCAGCGTAACTCCACTGATGGAAGTTTTCTCTGAAACATACATGAAAACAAACCCAAACATCTTTATTGAAGTACAAGGACCTGGTTCTTCTGCGGGTGTTAAAGCGGCCAAAAATGGCAGCGCGGATTTAGGCATGTCTTCGCGTAACCTAAAAGATTCTGAAAAAGAGCCTGCTCTTAAAGAATTAACAATCGCGCTAGACGGCATCGCAGTTGTCGTTAACCCAAAGAATGGTTTAGAAATGTTAACTGGCGAACAAGTAACGGCTATTTATAAAGGCGAAATCACTAACTGGAAAGATGTTGGTGGTGCAGATAAGCCAATCGTCGCGATCACTCGTGATACAGCGTCTGGCACACGTGGTGCTTTCGAAGACATCATGCAACTTAAGAAGAAAGTTTCTGGCAAGAGTGTTTCTGCAATCTCTCAGCGTGCACAAGTGGCAAATGGTAACGGTGCACTAAAAACAATGGTTGCTTCAAACCCTTACGCGATTGGTTATATCTCTTTGGGTACAGTAGATAACACAGTCAATGCACTCTCAATCGATGGTGTACCGGCAAATGTGGACAATGTTAAGAACGGCTCTTATAAAGTTGCACGCCCATTCCTAGTTCTTTACAAAGAAGGTAAACCATCAGCAGAAACTCAAAAGTTCCTAGATTGGATGGTGACGCCTGAAGCACAAAACCTAGTAGGCAAAAAAGGCTACATCTCAGTTAACTAATCTCAGTTGGCCCCCTTAACTTTGCTCAGCCCACTTTTTCGGGCTGAGCGTTTTCAATCCATTTCGACTCTGCTTTGCAGTTCGAACTGCGAGATTTTCATATGACCATCGCAAATAGTGAAAAGCTTATGAATACTGAATTGACTCAATTGAATAAGCCAGGTCTGCGCGCTAAAAAGCGTGTGGATTGGAAAGAACGAATTTTCCACGGACTATTTCTTACCAGTGCGGTTATCGGTATTGTCTCTCTAGCGGTTATCGCTTACTTCATCGTTAAAGAAAGTATCCCTGCGTTCCAAGAAGCAGGTGTTTCGGGCATCGTTCTTGGACAAGATTGGTTACCACCTGCACTTTATGGTGTGGCAACCATGATTGTCGCCTCTGTGGTTTCTACCTTAGGTGCGGTTGTGGTAGGGGTTCCTATCGGTGTTTTAACGGCAATCTATATTGCTGAAATTGCACCAAAGCGTGTGGCGGATATTATTCGTCCAGCGGTAGAGCTACTCGCGGGTATTCCTTCGGTAGTTTATGGTTTCTTTGGTTTGGTCATCATCGTTCCGTTGATTCAACAAATCTTTGATGTGCCCGCGGGTAACACGATTTTGGCGGGTATTATCGTACTTGGTGTGATGATTCTTCCTACTGTTATCACCGTATCTGAAACGTCCATTCGAGCGGTTCCACGTACCTACAAAGAAGGTTCATTAGCACTTGGTGCGTCGAAAATATTTACTATTTTCAAGCTATTAGTTCCAGCTGCGCGTAGCGGTATTATGACAGGTGTGATCTTAGGTATCGGCCGAGCGTTAGGTGAAACAATGGCGATCATCATGGTGATGGGTAACGCGCCCGCGATGCCAGAAGGTATTCTCGATTCCGCACGTACACTGACCGCTAATATTGCAATCGAAATGTCTTACGCAAGTGGTGTTCACGCCAACGCTCTATACGCTACAGGTGTTGTTCTACTGGTATTTATTATGTCTCTTAATGCCGTTCTGCTTTACCTGAATCGCGAGAAGGCGAGGTAATAATCATGTCTGCTATTAAATCATCACCTAATCAGTCAAAGGTCTCGCAAATGGACACTGCAAAGCTCAAAAAGGCGCGTCAGACAAAAGATAATATCTTGAATGCTTATGTTTGGGCTTCTGCCGCACTTACCGTTGGATTCCTGTTTTGGATTATTTGGTACATTCTGTCGAACGGGCTAAAGCACGTAGATTGGGCATTCATTACCGATAGCTACACCGCAACGGGTGAGGAGAAAGGTATTTTTCCTATGATTGTGTCGACCATATATATGGTCATCGCATCGATCGCTGTAGCTGCACCACTTGGCATTATGACGGCAATCTACCTAACTGAGTATGCCAAAGTCGGAAGTCGTCTAGTTAAAGTAATTCGTTTCTGTACCGAGTCATTAGCAGGTATTCCATCGATCATCTTTGGTCTATTTGGTATGACATTCTTTGTGGCGATCCTTGGCTTGGGTTTCTCGATTCTATCGGGTGCTTTGACTCTAAGTATTCTTATTCTCCCGGTGATTATCCGTACGACGGAAGAAGCACTCATGGCAGTGCCTCAAACTTATCGTGAAGGTTCTTATGCATTGGGATCTTCAAAAATTTACACTATCTGGCGTCTTATCTTACCAAGTGCGACACCAGGTATCTTAACTTCGGTCATTCTGAGTATTGGTCGTGTAATTGGTGAATCTGCGCCTGTTTTCTTAACAGCAGGTATGGTTGCGCGAATCCCTGATTCTTTACTGGATTCGGGACGCACGCTGACGGTTCACCTTTATAAGCTAACTACCGAGCTGTTCACTATTGATGAGTGGAATCAGGCATACGGTACAGCGACAGTGTTGATTGTTGTGGTCTTACTGATCAATACGGCAACGAAATTTATTGCGAGCTACTTTAATAAAGCGACGTATTAACCCTTTCAGCACAAGTTAAACACGAATTACAGAATTTAAGAGATTAAGAAAATGAACAAATTTTATATTGAAAACCTAGATCTTTTTTATGGTGAAAACCAAGCCCTAAAATCGATTAACTTACCTGTACCAGAACGTCAGGTAACGGCGCTGATTGGTCCTTCTGGCTGTGGTAAGTCAACATTATTACGCTGCCTTAACCGTATGAACGATCTGATTGAAGGGGTTAAGATTACCGGTCGTCTAGAGATGGATGGCGACGATATCTACGGTAATATCGATGTTGCAGACCTACGTATAAAAGTAGGAATGGTGTTCCAAAAGCCAAATCCATTCCCAATGAGCATCTACGAAAATGTCGCTTATGGCTTACGTGCTCAGGGGATTAAAGACAAAAAGCATATTGATGAAGTGGTCGAACGTTCATTGCGCGGCGCGGCGTTGTGGGATGAAGTGAAAGATCGTCTTAAGTCCCATGCGTTTGGCTTGTCTGGTGGCCAGCAGCAACGTCTTTGTATCGCACGTACCATTGCGATGGAACCTGATGTTATTCTGATGGATGAACCTACTTCAGCCTTAGACCCAATCGCGACGCACAAAATAGAAGAGTTGATGGAAGAGCTGAAAAAGAACTACACCATTGTCATCGTGACTCACTCAATGCAACAAGCGCGTCGAATCTCAGATCGCACGGCCTTCTTCCTCATGGGTGAACTTGTAGAACACAATGATACGCAGATTATTTTCAGTGAGCCAAAAGACGACCGCACAAGAGGTTATGTCAATGGTGACTTCGGCTAACCAGTTACTGGCACAAAAATTATAACTATAAGCGATGGAACTTTGCCCCTCATTTGAGGGGCTTTTTTTATGTCTTTAAGAAAGAAATGGCTGTTTCACATGTGTCTCACCTGTCTCACTACACTGTCTCATGTGAGACTGGTATATCTAAGTTTCTATTATAAGGTGTTGATTTTTAGTTGTTTATTTTTTGGCATGAGCGTTGCTCTACCTAATGTGAATCCGAATTGGCTTCAGGTTAGGGATAATGCAAAAAGTAATTCTGATAATAACAAGTTTATTAAGCCTTCAACTCTCAGCACAAGAGTTAGTCACTTTAGGTCCGTCTACGTTTCAAGGGGCGGAAGGGGCTATTGCCGTCAATATCGCTGCTGGCGAGCACAATGTTCAAAGCAGTAACTTTGTCTACTCAGCTCAGGGTGACTATGAGTTAACTATCATCTCTTCAACACAAAGTTCAAAGATCGCTTCTTCTGCTTCGGCGTCTATTGAATCAGCTGCATTCGATAGTGCTGGTGGCTATATCAGTGCCAACCTAGCTGCTGGTAACAGTAATCAACAGCACAACATCATCATTTTCGCCCCTAGCTCTGAAGTGAGCTGGGAAGTGGCTGATCTCAGCTCTCAGTCAGCAGCGATCTCTGATAGAGGATATTCAGAGAAAGGTGATGACCTTTCAGTCGACATCGCTCCACTTGCTCTAAACGGAGCTAGCGGAGTTATTCAAATGAGCCAAATCGCCGGTAGTGGCAATACCGTGCGCAATACATTCCAAATGCCAACAACCATAAATTAATCTCAATGAAATGAGGAAAAAACACCATGGAAAAACAATGGAATAAGGTACCGTTAGCGGTAATCATCGGAACGATCCTATCTGCGCCTGCCTATGCAGATGGGCTTGAAGTAGAGGCCAATAATTTACAGGTCTCTGCGGACAACTGGGTGGATGTAACATTTAATGCTCCAGGTGTTTCCGATACGGGAATCACAAATAACGCCTCATTAAGCAGTGGTGCATTTGATGATGCAAGAGGGGTTGTGCATTCAAACGTTGCTGCGGGATTTTATAACCAAGGTAGCAACCAAGCCTCTATGGGTACACGTGCTGAAGGTAATTTAGATGAGGCTGCTTCAGTTAGAGCTGGCTCTGCGCAAGCCAGCAGTGGTGAAAACCTGTCGATGAAAAAAGACTTTGGTGGCGATAATGACAACAGTGCAACTTTAGACGGTGCATTTAAGGGTGCCAAAGGCGTTATCGGCACAAACGTTGCTGCGGGTGTATCAAACTTGCAGACCAATAATGTTGCTATGGGTAATGCCGAAGATGCTAGCGAACTAACATTGACAGCAGCCTCTGAACAATACCTTGGACTTGCCCGCACTGATGGTGGTGAGGTTGAAGGAAACACGGTGAACTCACTGGGTGCGGACAATGTCGCAAAAGTTCAGGGTGGCGCGTTTAAAGGTGCTAATGGCATTGGTGGGGCTAACGTTACTTCAGGAATGGCTAACCAACAAGCGAACTCTGTCGCTTTAGCCAACTTTGTTACTGTTGGTTCAGGTGATCCTTCTGAAGGAAATCCAGCTGCAAATATTGGTGAGACATTAGGTGTTGATGGACTACCTGCTAACACTAACAACAAGCAACCTTTAGATAACCAGACTGAAGTGACAAGCGTTACTCTGACATCGAAAGGTAAACAGACTCTGGATGGAAATAGTGTAACTGTTGATGGCGACCCGCATCAATTCCAAAACAACACTTCACTGATCGATAATGTGTTTAACGCTGTGAAAGGCATTTTCGGTCTTAACGTGGCTTCCGGCGATCTTAATGCACAAAGTAACAATGTATCGCTAGGTGTGACGGCGCTACCTGATCCAGATACTGGTAGTACAGTCAACGTCAATGCCCTTGCCGAGCAAAGTGTACAAAACAACTCTGTAAGCTATACCAATAACGATGGTAACAACAATAACCCATCAACCAATGATGCCACTATTTCAAAGAGTTTTGTTGGTGCGAATGGTATCGTTGGTGCTAACGCTGCCGCGGGACAAAATAATGCTCAAACCAACAACGTTGCGGTAGCGGTGACTGAGCCTAATGGTAACGGACCTGTTGATGCTGTCAGTGTGGTTGCATCGTCAACTCAATCTGTCACATCTAATACATTAACTCAGACGCAAGACGATAGCCTTGGTCAGGTGACCAACAATGCCACTATTAATAAAGGTTCTTTCTCTGGTTCACAAGGCATCGTAGGCGCTAACGCTGCAGCTGGTCAGTTCAATGCCCAGTCTAACCAGGTGAGTGTTGCCTCAGTTGCAGGATGGATAGACTCACAGTCTGGAACTAGTGGAATTGTTAAGGCTAATTCTGAGCAAACAGTTTCAGGCAACGCCATGGCGACAGAGGGAGCGGGGAACTACGAAGCAACTTCAAACGCGACATTAACTGGTAATGCACTAGATAATATTACCGGTATTACTGGCGCGAATATCGCAGCAGGTCAAGGCAATGCTCAAACCAACAATGTTGCAATGAGCAGTGCATACGGTGATGTCGACTCTTCTGAAGTAGTGGCGGAGAGTACACAAAACGTCACTCAGTCAAACATTTCACCGGACAGTGAATCGGACTTAACGTCAAGCGCAACTATTAGTTCTAACTTCTCGAGTGACGTTTCAGGCATCATGGGTGTCAATGTGGCGTCAGGTCAGTCGAATGTGCAATCTAATAACGTCGCCTTGGCTTCGTATAACGACCAGAATGAATCTACAGCAGATGCACTTCAAGTTGAAGCAACCAGTGAGCAAGCCGTGACTTCAAATGATGTCTTTGCAAGTGGTAATGGCTATATCGATAACAATGCATCGATTGATGGTTCGTTTAAGGGTGGAGTCAGTGGTGTGGTTGGCGTGAACGTCACGTCGGGCCAAGCTAATGCAGCAAGTAACAACGTTGCACTTGGTTTATATGCAAGCAATCAGCAAGATGACTCTCAGGGCGATTTAATCAAAGCCAAAGCTAGCTCAGATCAATCGGTTGTTGGGAATACTAATAACATCGATCAAGGTAGCGAAGCTCCTATCAGCAATACAGCGTCAATTAAGAGCTCATTCACTAATGGAGCATCTGGCGTGGTTGGCGTGAATAACGCAGCAGGTCAAGGCAATGCTCAAGCGAATAACGTCGCTATTGCTTTAGATGAGTCATCGGATGACGGTGCGGGAGCTGGCTCAGTTATTGCCGCATCAAATCAGGATGTCATCAGTAATAATACCATTTCGGATATCCAAGAAGGCATTGCCGTTTCGAACCAAGCAACGCTAGCTGGCTCATTCACAGGTGTGTCGGGTGTTGTTGGAGTTAACCTGTCTTCAGGCCAAACTAACGCGCAAGCTAACAATGTGGCAATTAGTAATGGCTCTGGCGGTGGTGAAACTAACCCATTCTCTAAACAGGACGGTATTGACACGACATCAAGCTTTAGTGGTGTGCTAGCGGCAAGCATTCAAGAGATTGATGGTAGTGATGTGACGTTAGGAGCGAGTGATACGGTTTCGGAAAATGTTGCAACACTTACAGGTTCGTTTGCTAAAGCAAGTGGTGTAATTGGTGCTAACGTTACTGCTGGGCAGGCTAACGCGCAATCGAACAATGTGGCGATGGCGGCTGACGGTCAATCCGGTGCGCAAGATGGCACATTAGCAGCGGCGGCAGTTAGTCTGCAAGAGTTCGATGAAGTGGATGTATCGCTAGGAAGTGGTTTCGAAAATAGCGCGACACTAACCGAATCGTTCAATAATGGTACTAAAGGCATTGTTGGCGCGAACGTGTCTTCTGGTCAGGCAAACGCTCAAACCAACAACGTAGCACTTTCTTCAAACGATGGTCAGCCGTCAGTAGCGGTTGCGGGTAGTGCTCAGGTTATTGGCGCGCAGCTAAATGGTGCAGGTACTGGTAATACGGGTACCAACAATCCAATGACTGTGACTAATGAGCTGTTTGCAAGTGAAGCGACTCTGTCGAACTCATTTAAAGACGCGAAAGGCATCCTAGGTGTCAATATAGCTTCAGGCCAGTTAAATGCTCAGGCAAACAATGTTGCGGCTTCAGTAACGGGTACAAACGCAGGGGCTCCTACCGGCGCAATTAATGTTCAAGCGGCGGTTATTAATGAAGTAAATTACAACGCCACAGGTGCTTATACAGCAGTACTTGGTAGCAATGCATTCAACGGTGCGACGGGTGTGATTGGTACCAACATGGCGGTCGGTGTTGCGAATGGTCAAAGCAATAACGTTGCAATGCAAATAGCTGATGGCAATACCTCTGGTCCGGCTGTAGCAGCTAACATTCAAGGTTCGTTTGCCAATGGAGCTGCAACCAGAACAACAACTGGCGCAGTCAATGTGGACGGCATGGCTGAATTCGCTGGTCTTGCTGTTGAGAGTGTACAGCTAAGTAAGTTTGCAGTGTCTGATAACGGTACTGGTACTAACAGTGACCTGGTCAGCGTAGGCAATACAGCGACAATCACAAACAGCTATAACGGTGCTAAAGGTGTTATCGGCGTTAACGTAGCATCAGGCTTAGGCAACTTGCAAAGCAACAATGTTACGCTTGTCGCTTCACGCGGCAACTAACGACATGGTGTAAATATCGAAATGCCCTCTTCGGAGGGCATCCTTTTAAGCTTAAGGATAAGTATGAAATTTTGTCTTTTGACTGTTGGATTATGTCTGTCGACCCTGACTCAAGCGGCCACGGTTTACCTTGATGGTTTGGTACCTGGGGTAGGTTCGATGCACAAGGAAGTTGTCAGCATCAAAGAGAGAAAGTTTCTAAATATCGTACGACAACAAACCGACTTTTCTTGTGGTGCCGCCTCACTAGCTACCTTGCTTCGTTATGGATACAACATCGATACCGATGAACAAAAGGTAATGAACGGAATGTTTCAGGTATCGGATGCGACAGCGGCGAGAAAGCTTGGTTTTTCAATGTTGGACATCAAAAACTATGTCGAACAAGGATTGGGCATGAGGGTTCAAGGTTACAATATTCCGGCGGATAAGCTTAGTGCCTTGCCTATTCCAACCATCGTCTTGCTAGACATTAAAGGATACCGTCATTTTGTCGTGCTAAAGAGAGTGGATAAGAGTGGCAATGTCTATATTGCAGACCCTGCACTCGGCAACCTGACTATGTCTGTTGAACAGTTTACTCAGGGTTGGCAAGGAGTCGTTCTGGCCGTGGTTGGTCAGGGGTATGATCAAAGCTCACCTTTAGCCATGCCTTCTCCACCGCTCACGGTACGTTCCCTGGAGGATCAGTTTGCTCCGGTAACGGCCTTTAACTTAATGGATTTTGGCTTCAATGCATCGGAGTTGTTCTAAAAGGGAAACACAATGAAGATCAAATGTTTGGCAGCTTGTCTGTTTACCTGCTTTCAGGCTAATGCGGCGGTTGACTGGCAATCAATGCAAGCAACCTTGGTAGATGAGCAGCAACTATCGACGATGCGTGGTAAGTATCGAGTCGCGCGTTCTGGAGAGGATCTCTATTTTGGGGTACGAATGATCACCCATTGGAGTGATTCGAATTCATCAGGTTCAGCTGGCATGGATGTTGTCGTAAATGGCAACAATGTTAGTGTTACTCCATTAGATGGCAGTGATTTACAAAACAGCATTAATGACAACGGAATCCATGGCAATGGTTCAGGAATGGTTCAATTGGTTCAAATTGCAGGGAATGGCAACTCGGCAAGCAATGACTCTGAGCTGAAGTTGGTGGATAGTGGCGGGTTAACCTCAACGTCGTTATCGGGTTCCTCGCAAGTTGAATACTATCAAGTCTCTGGTGGTGAGAACCGTGTCGGATATAAAGTGACCATCGGAGAAAGCATAGCAATCCAAGAAATTCGTAGCTTGAAATCGGCACATGGAGCCTATCAAGGTATAAAACTCAAAGGTGACGATTTGGTGGTTCAGAACCAAATGTTAATGGAGGTGAAGATTCCCGACTCGTGGAAGCAAAGTCGAGACTTGATGGTATCTCATTCATTATTAAAGGGATTATAAGCAAACCGCATATGCTTCTAATTGATATCTCACTTTTGAAACAGTAAATAATTATAAATTAACTTAACATCAAGCGAGTTCATATCCGGGAGGTGAATATGAAAAGGAGCTCGCTTACGATAAGTTGCCTGATCGCAACTAGCAGCCCTGTCATGCATCTGCATGCCAATGATCAAGTGGACGCTTTATCTCAGCAACTGGCTGAACAAAAAGCGGCGAATGAAGCATTAAAAGCTCAGTTGCAGCAACAGCAGCAAGTGATGCAGCAGGTTATTCAGGCAGTTAATAACCATCAACAAGTGCTTATCAATCATCAGGGAAATATTGATAGCCTAGTTAAAAAGAATCAGCGCGTTTCCGCGGAGATGAAATCTCAACTTAATGGTGATAAGGAAGAAAACGTCCTATCGCGTCCCGAGAAAGTTGCTATCGATGCAACAGCTGGCTCTTCCCAGGTAGCCCGCCCTGAGACTCAGACTGCCAACACTCAAACAACGAAAGCTAAGCCGACTAATGCAACTAAGCCTCAAGATTCAAGCCAGAAAAGCCGCAGTGCAGAAGATGTATACCAAGAAGCGGGTAATGTCTTTACACGTAAGTTCACTCTGGAAACCGCTTTTCGTTACAGCTATTTTGATCGAAAGGATCTTGCATTAAGTGGCTTTCTGGCGCTGGATTCGATTTTCCTTGGCGACATCAACTTAGATAGAGTTCGTTCTAACACCTTCAACTTAGACTTTTCTGGACGTTACACTATCGATGATCGCTGGCAGGCTGAACTCAGTATTCCGACGGTTTACCGCTGGTCAGATTATGAAACTGTGGGTCAGAATAACTCTAGCGACGGTTTAGAATCAGGCAAGGTATCGAGTTCGGGCATTGGGGATATCAGTGCAGGTATATACTACCGTGTTCTAAAAGAGACCACAGACTCGCCTGATTTAGTATGGAACTTTCGGGTGACCGCACCAACCGGTAAAGATCCATATGGTATCGCGACCTCATCATCCCAGTCTGGCAACCTTAACGTTCCCGATGACCTGCCAACGGGTAATGGAGTGTGGGGGTTAGGTACCGGGATCTCGATTGTTAAAACCTACGACCCTGCCATCGTATTCTTAAACCTTAATTATACTCACCAGTTAGAAGAACAGTTTGACGACATCAGCAGTGCAGCAGGTAATCAGTCTGGCAGCGTTAAGCTTGGTGATAGCTGGGATTATGGTCTGGGCGTGGCTTTTGCTATAAGCGAACGCATGAGCCTCGCAATTAACTTTAGTCAATCTATGAGCAATACCTCTAAACAAAGACTTGATGGAGGGGATTGGGTAGAAGTTATCGGCAGCGATGGCAATAGTGCCACTTTGGGTATTGGTTCAACCATGGCTTTGACCAAGAACTTGAGTATGGTGACACAAGTAAGTTCTGGTTTAAGTGATGATGCTGCTGATTACGCAATCAGCATTCGCTTCCCTTACCGATTCTAAAGGTGATGAAGGTATTATTATGCGAGAAGAACAAGCCGTATCGATATTAGTTATTTCGCGTGATCATCAACTATGGTCAGGAATTTTGTCTGCTCAGGGGTGGAGTTATCGAATTGTAGCATCGGTTGATACTGCGAAAGAGATATTAAAGAATGTACACAGACTTGTGGTTGTATTCGACTTTTCATGTGGTCGATACCAATGTAAACAATTAGAAGTACTCCATGGAATCGGCTTGGGAGTTCGCACTATTGCTTACTTGGACAAATATCAAAGAGAGCTGATGACCTGTGAAGATCTCAACTATATTTCATACTATTGTGTTGATTATTACACCAGTCCTTTGCCTAAAGAAATGGTAGTGAAAACTCTAGGTCATCAACTAGGAATGCTCGATTTGAAGAGCAACTCACTGACAAAATCGAAAGTAAATGTTGTTGAAGTTAAGACGACAGCGTTGATTGGTGATTCTCCTGTTGTACATCGTCTGAAACGACAAATAGGCAAAGTTGCGCCAACGGACGTTAACACTCTAATTTGTGGTGAAAGTGGTACAGGTAAAGAATTAGTTGCTAGAGCTATTCATGATGCATCCTCACGAGCGAATGAGGCATTTGTAGCGGTGAACTGTGGTGCTTTGAATGAACAGTTAGTTCATTCTGAGTTATTTGGTCATGAAAAGGGGGCTTTCACAGGAGCCAGCACAAGCCGGACGGGTAAAATTGCGTTAGCACATAATGGCACACTATTTTTGGATGAAATTGGTGACTTGCCCCTAACTCAGCAGGCCAATTTGCTGCGGTTTCTTCAAGAAGGAACGATTGACGTACTAGGGGGTCATGAGCCGGTCAGGGTAAATGTGCGGGTGGTTGCGGCAACTCACGTTGATTTGGAACAAGCGATTAGGGAAGGCCGTTTCCGACAAGATCTCTACTTTAGATTGAATGTGCTTCGGGTTAATGTACCAGCGTTAAGAGAGCGAGATCAGGACATATTAGTCTTGGCTGAATTTTTTATGAAAAAGTTTAGTGCTGAATATAATTGTAACGTCTCTCATTTTGATGAGGGAGCAAGGCAAAGATTGCTTGGGTACCATTGGCCGGGAAATGTAAGGGAACTAATCAATATTGTTAAGCGTGCCGTGCTGATGAACGATATTGGAGTGATTTCAGCACAAGATCTTGATATATCCGACAATGTAGAGCTTTCTACACCTACCAACGGTCATAAAGGTGAAAGCTTACGTGATGCCTTACTCCTTTATGAAGGTAATGTCCTAGAAGCCTCGAAATATTTAGGAATATCAAGAGCGACCGCCTACCGGATTATAGAAAAGTACGACCTAAGATCAGCATTGGTTAGGGCGAGAGGTCTCAATTAGTGATTGCTGACGGCATGTATTTCGTGTGATCGTTTGTCGGAATACATGTTTAGGTCTGCATGGGTTAACAACTCAGCGACATGAAGTGAATCTTCTGGATATCGAGCGATACCGATGCTAGTGGTTAACTCGAATTGCGTTCCATCTTTGATTTTAATTGGTTTGAATACGTTTTGATGGATTGTATCGATTGTCTTATTTATTACAGCCAGATCAGTTTGATTTGATATGACGGCAAATTCATCACCACCAATTCGGTAGCATTCTAGCCCGAGACGACTTAAGCGCCTAGTGACTGCTGTAAGTACCTGATCCCCAGCATAGTGTCCATGATAATCGTTGATTTGCTTAAATTTATTTAGGTCAAGTAGCAAAATACTGAATGGTGTATCAGAATCTGTTCTCCGTTTTAATTCACTAAACATCGCCAAACGATTAGCAATACCTGTTAGCGAATCTGTGAGAGAGAGTTGCTTATGGTACTCCGATTCTTTATGGAAGATGTACATTGCTAGACAGGCGCACAACACAAGCAACATCAAGGAGGCAAACTGGATATCGTTAAGATTCTGTGCTTGCTTCATCTGATCGCGATAGAGCGGACTCTTGATGCGAAAATTGGTGTTTACATACTGAATCATAGACATGTAAAGAATGTTGAACTCGTCACTGACCTTCTCTACGTAATCAGGATGATTAAGAAGTTCGAGACGGGATTCGAGCGCTTTGAATTGGCTAAATAGTGTCGAAAAGAAAACTCTTGCTCCCGGTAACGCAATGTAGGTATCCGCTTCTCTACTGGTCAGAAGGAGATCAAAACGACTCCAAGTGAGCTCGTACTTAAGCAGGGCTCGTTGATGATAATCCTCATCCGTTGCCGCAAAAGGAAGAATGGAATTGAGCTCCGAAAACTCCTTACTCAGTTGGAATAAAAACCATGTAGCTTGATTTTGCTGTTCGCTGTAGGACTGAGCGTGTTGTCGAGTCGCACTAAGAAAGTAGAGATTCGCGATGATGACCACAAGACTGAGCAAGAGCAGTAAATACTTGGCCCTTTTGAGAATAGCGGATGATTGGTTGTAATTATTGCGCTGCCACATCTTGGTTTCTATGTATGAGTATCTCGTCTATCTGCCACACCATTTGAGCGTGGAAAACAGCATTATCAATTTCTGGGTATTGGTCTAAATTAAAGACCAGCCAATAAGGACCTTTATTTCTAACTTTAATGGGTTGATTGTCTATCTGATATGCCACAATAGGCTGATATTTTTTGATATCTTTGATTTGTGAGCTAGCCGCGTAGTCATTGAGTGCAAGGAAAGAGACAGAAAAAGCGTCGTTAATTTCAAGGTGTGTTAGGAGATCAGAAACCTTGAATCCAGTAATGTCTTTCTTATCTTCGAACCAAGGTAGGCTGGTGGTAAAGCTCGTTGGTGGAAAGAGAGATGTGATTTGTTCATGGGTAAGAACAATAGGTTGTTGATCTGCTGCACGAATGACCAACTGAGAGCCCAATGTTTGGAAACTCAAAATCGAGGACAACAATGCAGCCCAATACCACCTCATAAGCTCTCCTTGGATTATTTAGATAAATATCATTAATTATATTATGAGAACTGATGGATTAGAAAGCTTTTAGGCAAACAGTGAGAGATGACGAGGGTGCTGTTGGATATGATGAACAACAAAGCCCCTAAAAGGTAACTCCGATCAGTTAAGTAAATGATCAGTTGAACGATCCTGTGGTTGGTTGAAAATACCCTCAAACATTTCATATTTGAGGGTATTTTTTATGTTGGCTCACTGGCTTATTGATGTTGATGACTTCGCTTCTCCTGATTCACTTACGCTGAGTTGGTCGTTTGGCTACTAGTCGGTATTGGTTTGTATCGTGACAGACCCATTACTGATGTTCTAGATAAGTTGGACCTGAAATTATCTAACTCTTTAGGTGAATCCATAGCCCCAAGTGCTATTCCTCAAGCCAGAGCACTTGCTAATCACTATCAGTACGTTAAGCACAGTAAAAATCGTCACACTGAATACCCTGTAGTTCGTCTATGCGCGCTATGCTCTCTTCGTAGTCGTTTACTCCATGATGTCGCTTTTGGTCCTAGCTCAACAGGGGAAGTGAGCTACGCTAAACAGTTAATATCATCAACGACACCTAACTCCCTCACGCTCTTTGACAGATGCTATTTAAGTGCCGAGCTAATGATTAACTGGCAGCGTCAACACGGCTCTAGTCACTGGATGACTCCAATAAAATCCAATACACAGTATGAGGTCATTAGGAAGCTAGACAAGGAAGGACGTGATTTGATTGTCGAAATGGATGTCTCACAGCATGCACGTAAGCAAGATCCCAGTCTCCCAGAAAAATGGCAAGCGAGGTTGGCCCTGTACCCTGAGACAGAACAACCTAACCATATCAAAGGCGTATTAACTTCTCTAACCGATAGTCAATATGACCTTCAATCCCTGTTGGATGTCTATTTTGAGCGTTGGGAAATTGAGAACAGTTATGGAGAGATAAAACACGATATGTTAGAAGATGAACTTCTTCTTCGAAGTCAGTCAGTAGAAGGGGTAGAGCAAGAAGTCTGGGGGATATTAATCGCTTATAATCTGGTTCGCGTAGAGATAAGCCGTATTGCCAAAGAAGCGAAGGTATCGCCTCTGCGGATAAGTTTTATGATGGCACTTCGAGATATTCAAGATGAGCTTATGTGGTGTGCGATAGCATCGCCAGGTTCGATCCC